>DASQAY010000276.1:0-7701 GCA_035635515.1 Candidatus Eiseniibacteriota bacterium
CTTAGACGGGCGCCATTAATTCCAGACACCCGGAATCGAGTTTCCGCAGCTAAAGCACCGACCGCTTCCTGAGAGTCGGTCCTCGAGGATGCGGTAGCCGAAGCGGCGAATCAGGGTCGTCTGGCAGCGCGGGCATCGCGTGTTCTCGTACTCCCCCACCCGGCCAGGAAGGTTGCCGGCGTAGATGTATTGCAGCCCGGCTGCCTCCCCGAGCTTCGCTCCCCGAATCAGGGTTTCGGCCGGGGTGTTGTCCGGGTCGAGCATCTTGTAATCCTTGTGGAAGGCAGTGACGTGCCAGGGGATCGCGGGGGAGATGCCCGCCAGGAAAGTGGCGATGTCGCCGAGCTCCTCGTCGCTGTCATTGAACCCGGGGATGGTCAGAGTCACGATCTCCAGCCAGAAGCCCATTTCGTGGACCATCCGGATTCCGTTGAGAATGTTCTCCAGCTTGCCGCCCAGCGAGCGGTAGTTCTTGTCGCGCATCGACTTGAGGTCGATCTTGTAGCAGTTGGTCCAGGGGCGGATGTACTCGAGCACCTGCCTGGTGGCATTGCCGTTGGAGATGTAGGCGGTGGTAAACCCGCGCCGTTTCGCCTCTTTGAAGACGTCGACCGCCCACTCCGAGGTGATCAGGGGCTCGTTGTAGGAGGTCGCCACCAGTTTCGCGTCGTACCGCTGGGCGATATCGACCAGCTGGCGCGGGCTGACATCCATCGGCTCCGAGAGTGCACCAGGATCCCGAAGCGCTTGCGAGGTGACCCAATTTTGGCAATAAGAGCAATGCAGGTCGCATCCGAGCATGCCCATGGTGAGCGCGTCAGAACCGGGGAAGACATGGAAGAACGGCTTCTTCTCAGTTGGGTCGCACTGGAGGGCACCCACGTAGCCGTGCGGCACCAGCAACGTGCCGCCCTGGTTATAGCGCACCTTGCAGATGCCCCGTAGCCCGTCCAGGATCAGGCATTGGTGGGCGCACGCGTAGCACCGCACCTTGTTGTCCGGCAGCTTCTCGTACAGCGTCCCCAGGGCGCCCTCGGTGACCCGCCGATCGAGGGCCTGGGCGAACGGTCCGGCTTCCTTGACCGCCACGCGCTCAATATACCGAGCCTGTCTGAGAACTCAGCGTAAGCCCGGATTCGGGCTAAATGCCGTTACGCGGCGACGTCCGCCACGGCCTTAATGCGCTTGGCCTTCACGAACCCGCTTCCGGGCTGGGGATCGAAATGACTGACGGGCACGTGCTGGCCGGTGGCGATCAGCAGCTCCATGCACTTGGGGATGACGCCCGTGGCGGTCAGCGCGCCGCTCACTTTTCCGTCTTCGTAGCCGCTCTGCTTGTACACGAAGATGTCCTGGATCGAGATCTGGTCGCCCTCGATCCCGGTGAGCTCCGAAATGTACGTGATCTTTCGCGTGCCATCTCGGAGGCGGCTCTGCTGGACGATGATATTGATGGCGGACGCGATCTGCTCCCGAATGGCACGCGACGGCAGATCCATCCCGGCCATCAGCACCAGCGTCTCCAGCCGGGAGATGGTGTCTCGGGGCGAGTTCGAGTGCACCGTGGTCAGCGAACCATCGTGGCCGGTGTTCATGGCCTGCAACATGTCCAGGGCTTCGCCGCCACGCACCTCCCCGACCACGATCCGGTCGGGCCGCATCCGGAGGGTGTTGACTACCAGGTCGCGGATGCTCACGCCACCCTTTCCTTCCACGTTGGTCGGCCGGGACTCGAGGTTGATCACGTGGATCTGGCGGAGCTGCAACTCGGCCGCATCCTCCACGGTGATGATCCGCTCGTCCCCAGGAATAAAGCTGGAGAGCACATTGAGGGTGGTCGTCTTGCCCGACGACCCACCACCGGCCACCACGACATTCATCCGGGCGTTCACGCACGCCTGCAGGAAGTCGGCCATCTCCCGGGTCAGGGTGCCGTTGCCAATCAGGTCGTCAATCTGCAGCGGATCCCGGCGGAACTTGCGGATGGTCACGGCGGCGCCCTTCACCGCCAGCGGCGGGATGATCACGTTCACACGTGACCCGTCCGGGAGCCGGGCGTCGACCATGGGCGACGTCTCGTCGACGCGCCGGCCGACCCCGACGACGATCCGCTGGATGACCTGCATGAGCTGCTGGTCGCTGTCGAATTTGACCGCGGCCCGCTGCATCTTGGTGTTGCGCTCGATGTAGACCCGGTTGGGCCCGTTGACCATGATGTCCGAGATCGAGTCGTCGGCCAGCAGCATGTCCAGCGGACCATATCCCAGGATGTCCGCCAGCAACGCCCGCAGCAGCTGCTCGCGCTCCTGCCGGCCGAGGTCGATGTTCCGGCCGCTCAGATAGGCATCCAGGACCTCTTCGGCTCGCTGGCTGATGGCGTCGTGGTCCATCTCGTTGGCCATTTCACCGAGCTCCCCAATGATCCGGTCGTGGACGGCGCCCTTGATTTTGCTGAAGCGCTCATTCGCCGGGAGGTCTTGCAGCGGGGCGTTCAGCCGCGACGGAGCTGCCGGCGCGGCGGGGGCCGGTCGGGCGGCGACGGCATCCGAGAGGCGCCGTGGGGCAGGCTCCGGCTGCCGGACGGGCGAAGGGGTAGCGGGGGCCAGCGGTCGCGGGGGCGCCGGCGGTGCCGGCCGGAACGGCGCTGCGGCCGGGCGCATGGGGATGGGAGCCGGGGGCGGGGGCGGCGGCGGCGCCGGCCGGGCCTGGGGCGGCTGGGGTGGCTGGGGACGTTGGACGGGGGAGACAGGACGGGCTGCCGGACCGGGCGGCGGCCCCACCGGCTGGCGGACCGGGGCTGGAGGCTGCGGCTGGAAGCGGACCGGTGCCGGCGGCGCGGGCGTTACCTGGGGTGGCGGCGCAACTTGTGGGGGCGGCTTGGGGCCCGGGGTAGGCTCGCCGCCTTGTGACTTCTGGATCCGCTCGAGGAGCGACAATCGTGAACCCCCGGCCCAGTCTCTCCTGGCGAATATCGCGATTCAGCCACGAGGCGGTCGTCATCATAGGCGGCGACCCTTGCGGCAGCCATAGCGGGCACGTTACAGGGAATGCACGGAGAGTGACAGAGGTTGCACGCGGCGGCAACTTATCGCAATGTATTCGAGGTCCTGAAAAATCGGCGTGACGCCGAAATCACAAAGACCGGAGGTATTCATCGAATGTCGCTCAGTAAGATCCTGCTCCTGATCGCCGTCATCCTATTCATCCTGGACGCGCTGGGAAGCCGGTTCAAGATGCGAATGGGTTTTGGCGTGCTGGCCGCCGGGCTGGCGTGCTTTGCGGCGTCGTTCCTGCTCTAGTTAGAGAAACCCCAGTTCCATCCTGGCGTCCTCGCTCATCATGTCCGGACTCCAGGGTGGGGAGTAGACCAGCTCGACCGTACAGTTCGTAACGCCCGGGACTTCTTCGACCTTGGCCTTCACCTCGTCGAAGAGGTCCTGGGCCCACGGACAGCCGATGGCGGTCAGTGTCATCTTGACGTGCACCTTGCCGTCCTCGATCAGCAGCTCGTAGACCAGGCCCAGGCTCATGATGTCGAGCCCGATCTCGGGGTCCCGGCAGCTGCCGAGAACTTCGACCACCTTGTCCCGCAGCGTGTCCGTCGACGGCGCCGTTTCCAGTTCTGGCATCAGATCAATTCTACCCCTCGACGTCCAGATAGACGTCGCCATTGGTAACGGTCACCGGATACGTCTTGGCCGGGATCACGGCCGGCAGGCCGGTGACTTTCCCGGTGCGCACATCGAAGCGAGACCCATGCCGGGGGCACTCCACCGACATCTCCCAGAGCTCGCCCTCGCACAGCGAGTAGTTCTCGTGGGTACAGGTGTCGGAGATGGCGTAGAACTGATCGTCCTCCGCGTGAATCAGGCAGATCGGTTCGTCGCCCACGTCCACCCGCATCATCGATTCCTTCGGCAGGTCGGCGGTCGAGGCAACCCGGACCTTAGCCAATGCGCGTCGACAGCTCCTGCTCCACCAGGTTCCGTACGTGTTGCACCGGCACCCGGTCCAGGACCTCCTTGAGGAAGCCCTCCACCAGCATCCGTTGCGCCACCGGACCCGGAATGCCCCGGCTGGTCAGGTAGAAGAGGTGCTCGGGGTCAACCGGTCCCACGGTGGCCCCGTGACTGCAGCGAAGGATGTCGTTGTTGAGGATCTCGAGGATTGGCTCGGATGTGGCCCTCGCCTTCTCGGACAAGAGAAGGTTCCGGTTGGCCTGATTGGCCGAGGTACCGCGGGCATCCTTCTCCACCCGCACGGAGCCGACATACACGCTCCGGGCCGCGTCACGCAGTGCTCCCTTGAACAGCAGGTCCGACTGGGTGTGGGGGGCGATGTGATCCTGGAGGGTCCGGAAGTCGAAGACCTGCTCGCCGGTCCCGAAAAATAGCCCTTTGAGCTCGGCCTGGCCGCCCGGGCCGTCCATGATGACATCCACGCGAAGCCTGGCGAAACGCCCGCCCAGCGCCAGGTCGACCATCCGCAGCCGGGCGTCGCGGCCGACGTGGAAGCGCTGGTTGGCAAACTGCCACGCCTTTGTTCCCCAGCGCTGGACCGCCACGTATCCGACGTCGGCGCCCTCGTCGAGAAAGACCTCCGCCGATCCGCTCACCAGGGTCGGCTCCGCCCCGGCCGGGCCGATGAACTCATCCACGTACTGGAACCGGGACCCCTTGCCGGCCACGATCAGCGTGTGCGGCAGCGCCGTGCTGCCGGAGGCGGAGGCCCAGTACTGGCTGATCAGGGGCTGCTCCAGCGTCACCCCGTCGGGGACGTACAGGAACGTCCCACCGGAGAAGAGGGCCGCGTGCAGGGCGGCAAACTTGTCGCGATCGGCGCGGACCGCCGTGAAGAGGCGCTGCTCGACCAGCTCGCGATGCTCTCGGGCGGCCGCCCACAGGGGGCCAAACAGCACGCCCTGGCGGGCCAGCTCGCCATCCACACGTTCGTTCCTGGCCGCTGTGGGCGACGTGCCCCGCTGGCCCAGCACCGCGGCGGCCTCCGGGATGATCTCGGCGGAGGCGGTCCCGTCGGGCTGCTCGAAGGGCCGCAGGGCGTCAAGGCTGAGCGGCTTGAGGTCCACCTGCCGCCATTCTTCGTCGGTCTTGGTATCGGGGAGTGCGGTGCGCTCGAACACCTCGAGCGACTCCAGGCGCCGAAGGCGCAGCCAGTCAGGTTCGCGGTGGAGGGCGCTCAGCTCCTCCACCGCCCGCTTGTCGAAACCCACGTTTTTAACCCACGGAGCCGATCATTTCGAGCTGAATCAGGCGGTTCAGCTCGACGGCGTACTCGATGGGCAGCTCCTTGGTGAAGGGTTCGATGAAGCCGTTGACGATCATGGTCTCGGCCTCGGCCCGGGTGATGCCCCGGCTCTGCAGGTAGAAGAGCTGCTCGTCCGAGACTTTGCTCACGGTCGCCTCGTGCCCGATCTTGACCTGCTCCTCGTCGACTTCGGTCGTCGGGTACGTGTCGGAGCGGGAATCCTCGTCCAGCAGCAGCGCGTCGCAGCGGACAAAGGACTTCGAATTCTTCGCCCCGGGATAGACCTTCACCAGGCCGCGGTACGAGGTCCGGCCGCCGCTCTTGGAGATCGACTTGGACACGATGTTGGAGCTGGTGTTGGGGGCCACATGTACGGCCTTGCCGCCGGCGTCCTGGTGCTGCCCCTTGCCGGCGAAGGCCACGCTGAGCACGTCACCCTTGGCGCCCGGCTCCATCAGATAGATGCTCGGGTACTTCATGGTGATCTGGGACCCCAGGTTGCCGTCCACCCATTCCATGGTGGCGTCGCCGTAGGCGACCGCGCGCTTGGTGACCAGGTTGTAGACGTTGGTCGACCAGTTCTGCACCGTGGTGTACCGGCAGCGGGCGCCCCGCTTGACAACGATCTCCACCACCGCCGAGTGCAGCGAGTCGCTGGAGTAGACCGGGGCCGTGCAGCCCTCGATGTAGTGCACGAAGCTGTCCTCGTCGCAGATGATCAGGGTGCGCTCGAACTGGCCCATGTTCTGGGCGTTGATCCGGAAGTAAGCCTGCAGCGGGATCTCCACCTTGACCCCCTTGGGGATGTAGATGAACGACCCGCCCGACCAGACCGCGCTGTTGAGCGCGGCGAACTTGTTGTCCCCTGGCGGGATGATGGTCCCGAAATACTCTTTGAAGAGGTCCGGGTGCTCGCGCAGCCCGCTGTCGGTGTCCAGGAAGATGACGCCCTTGGACGCCAGCTCCTTGTGCAGGGAGTGATAGACGACCTCGGACTCGTACTGGGCCGCCACGCCGGCCAGGAACTTCTTCTCCGCCTGGGGCACGCCCAGCCGGTCGAAGGTCCGCTTGATGTCCTCCGGCACGTCCTCCCAGGTCTTCCCCTGCCCCTCCGTGGACTTGAGGTAATAGAAGATGTTGTCGAAGTCGATCTTCGACAGGTCCGCGCCCCAGGTGGGGAGCGGCCGCTTGTAGTAGATCTCCAGGGCGTGCAGCCGGAATTTCGTCATCCATTCCGGCTCGTTCTTCATCCAGGAGATCTCCTTGACCACCTCGGGACTCAGCCCGCGCTTGGCCTTGAAGACGTACTTCTCCGGGTCGAAGAACCCGTACTGCTCCTTGTAGTTGTCGCCGACATTGATCTTGGGAACGACGGCCATTACTTGACCTCCTTGGTCGGCGATTCTTTGACCCATTCCGAGTAGCCTTTGGCCTCGAGTCGGTCCGCGACTTCGGGGCCTCCGGAGAGAACGAATTCACCGTTGACCAGCACATGAACAAAGTCCGGGGTGATGAACTTGAGAACCCGCGTGTAGTGGGTGATGATCAGCACACCGAGGTCCGGCCCCCGCATCCGGTTGACCGCTTCACTCACGAACTTGATGGAGTCGATGTCCAGCCCGGAGTCCGTCTCATCCAGGATGGCAATCTCCGGCTTGAGGATGGCCATCTGCAGGATCTCGGCTCGCTTCTTCTCGCCGCCGCTGAACCCTTCGTTCACGTAGCGCGGAAGAAACGAGTCGTCCATGCGGAGGACGGCCATCTCATCCTTGAGCAGGGCGCGGAACTCCTTGGGGCTGATCGCCTTCGATTTGTCTTTGCCGTCGTAGCCGCGCTTGGCGTTGAGCGCGGTCCGCAGGAAATTGCTCATGGTGATGCCCGGAACCACGACCGGGTACTGCAGCGCCAGGAACAGGCCCAGCTTGGCCCGCTGCTCCGTGGGCAGCAAGAGGATGTTCTGACCCTTGAAGAGGACTTCCCCACCCGTCACCTTGTAGTTGGGATGGCCCATCAGGGTATGCGACAGCGTGCTCTTGCCCGAGCCGTTGGGGCCCATGACGGCGTGCACCTGGCCCTTGCCGATCCCGAGCGAGATGCCCTTCAGGATTTCGCGGCCTTCCACGCTCACGCGCAGATTCTTGATCTCAAAATCGGTCATCGTGCTCTCTGCAATCGTACCCGTGGCCTCCCTATTCAAATCAGTCATCGTCATCGCCTCCCGATCCCCCGTTGAGGGCGACCCGCAACGTATTGACCGCCAGGGTGGCGCATTTCATGCGGGCGGGGCTGATGGGCACCCCCAGCTCGTCCAGGACCGCCTGGCTGGGGAAGTGCTTGAGCTCCTCGATGGGCTTGCCCACGATCATGTCGGTCAGCATCGAGGCCGAAGCCTGGCTGATAGCACACCCGCGACCACGGAAGGTGGCCCGGCTGAGC
>DASQAY010000277.1:0-4870 GCA_035635515.1 Candidatus Eiseniibacteriota bacterium
TTTCGTCCGACCTCGACAAGCACCGCCAGGAGATCCAGAAGTTCCTCAACCTGGGCTTCACCAAGGTGTACCTCCACAACGTGGGCCGGAATCAGACCGAGTGGATCGAGGTCTTCGGCCGCGAGGTCTTGCCGAAGCTGAATCCCCGGCGCCAGGCCACCACCGCGACCCGCTGAGTCGCGAGAGCGTCGAAAGGCGTTAGGCGGCCACCCGCTCCCGGATGGCGGGGATCACGTCCCGGCCAAAGCGCTCAATCGCCTTCAGGTCGTACGGCGGGCGAAGGGACAGGATGATGTGGCGCACGCCCACGTCGTAATAGGCTTCGACCTGCCGGATGATGTCGTCCGGCGTCCCCCACAGCATCCCGGGTTTCAGTTGCTGCGGATCGGCCCGACGACGGGACGCGATGTCGGCAATCAGAGGATCGACCTGGGATCGGTCCAGCGTCAGGGCGAGCGGCACGGCGGCCGATTTCTCGATGCTCGCGGGATCGCGGCCGACGAACCGGCAGTGCTCCTCCAGGATCGCGATCTTGCGCCGGAAATCCTCTGGTGAGCCAAACAGGTTCCACTCGTCCGCGTGCTTGGCCACCACCCGCAGCGTGAGCTGCTCACCCCCACCGCCGATCATGATCGGCGGCCGCGGCTTCTGCACCGGCTTGGGCTCGCAGTACGCCTGCCGCAGCCGGTAGTACTGTCCCTCGAAGTCGGTCACCGGCTGCGTCCAGAGGCGCTTGATGATCTCGCATGCCTCGTCCAGGCGACGGATCCGTTCCGCTGTCGGCGGAAACTGGATGCCGTACGCCTGGTGCTCGAGCTCGAACCAGGCAGCGCCCACGCCCATTTCGAGCCGCCCGCCGGTGATGACATCCAGGCTGGCGCCCATCTTGGCCAGCACGGCCGGATGGCGGTAGGTGATGCCGGTGACCAGGGTGCCGACCCGGACATGCTCCGTCTTCATGGCCAGCGCCGTGAGGGCAATCCAGCCCTCGAACTGGGGGCCGGTCGGATCCGCCTGGATCGGGAAGAAATGATCAAACGTCCAGGCGGTGTCGAAGCCCAGCCCATCGGCGAGCTGCCAGACGTCGACCAGCTCCGGCCAGGTCACACGCTGCGGTCCGGTCTGAATGCCAAAGCGCATGCGGCCGCCGGTCATCGCGTGCTCCGGCGCTTGCGGTCCACGTAGTCGAGCAGGATGTAATCGCCCAGCCGGTCGGCGCTGGTGAAGAAGGCGCGACCACCATTCAGCTTGGTCATCTGCTTGACGAACGACACCAGGTGGTAGTCGTTGTCCAGCATGAAGGTGTTGATCACGATGTGGTCTCGAGTGCAACGCTGCACCTCCAGCAGGGTGCGCTGGAAGGTCTCCGGCATCGGCGGGTAGAAGAACTGGGCCTTGCCGCCCTCCATGTGCGCGGTCGGCTCCCCGTCCGTGATGATGATCACCTGCTTGTTCCCGTCCTGGTGGCGGTTCAGGTACTGGCGGGCCAGCATCAGGCCGTGCTGGATGTTGGTCCCATAGACGTACTCGTTGTAGGACAGCTCGGCCAGCTGGGCCGGCGGAATCCGCCGCGCATACTCGCTGAACGCGATCACCGAGAGGTGGTCGCGCGGAAACTGGCTGCGGATCAGCGCGTCCAGGGCCAGCGCCACCTTCTTGGCCGCGTAGAAATACCCGCGCAGCGGCATCGACCGGCTCATATCGATCATGAGCACGGTGGCGCAGGTGGCGGCCAGCTCGGACCGGTAGACCTCGAAGTCGTCGGTCTGCAAGTGCACCGGCCGGCCCGGACCTTCGCGGCGGAGGGCGTTCATCAGCGTCTGCTCCACCTGCAGGTTGAAGGCGTCGCCGAACTCGTATCCCTTGGTCTCATCCGACCGCTCGGATCCGAACCCGCGCACCGAGATCGGGTGGTCGCCGAACCGATCGCGCTTGAGCCGCGTGTAGAGGTCGCGGAGCGCCTTCTGCCCGATGCGGCGGACGCCGCGTGCGGTCAGTTCCATGCCGCGCCGTCCCGACTGCACGTAGCCCTTGCGCTCCAGCTCCTCGACCAGGGCGCTGAGCTGGTCCGCCGCCTGGCTCGCCTCCGGGCCCAGCAGCTGCTCTAGCTGCTGCGACTGCTCCGGGGTGAGCGGACGGCCCTGATAGCCACCTCGCAACGCTCCTTCCAGGTCTTCGATACCTTGCAGCCGGCCCATCAGGCCCATGGCTTCCTGGAGGGGCAGGGACTCGGAGCCGTAAAACGCGTAGCGGTTGCCCAGGCTGCTGCGCGGCGAGAGTAGCTCCAGGGCAGCCGCCAGCTCGGCCATCTCGGCCAGCAGCTCGGGGTCGTCGAAGGTGGCGGCGATCAGCTCCTCCAGCTCCTGGCGCATCTCGGGAGACAGGGACTGCATCAGCGACTCCATCTGCGCCATCTGCCGCTCCAGGTGTTGGACCAATTCATCCAGCGTCCGGGGCGGGTTGGCCCCGAAGAAGTGGCCGAAGCGGCGCATGAATCCCTCAAAGTCGGGCTGGCGTCCCTCCATCCGGTCGCGCAGCATCTGGTTGAGCGCCCGCAGCATCTCTTTGACCTCACCCATCTGGGCGGGATCCAGCTGGCGCATCCCCTGCGCCATGTTCTTGAAATAGGCCTGCGCCATCTGCTGCTTGAGCTCCTCGAGCAGCTTTTGGAACGCCTCCGCGGCGCCCGCGTCCATGAACTCGTAGTCGGTTAGCTGGCGAATGGCGCCGCCCGGATCGGGCGGCAGCTCCGCGAGCTGCTCCAGCTTCTTGGCGGTGACTTTCTCCAGCACGCGTTGGGCGGCGGGCTCGCTGGCCTGAGCAATCCGCTCCGCGATCCCCTGGCGCTCCCGCCGCACGATCTCGTTGAGCCGCTCCTGGATGTTGCTGAAGACGTTCTCCAGGTTGTAGCGCTTCAGCTGCTGCTGCCGGCGCTGGCGCAGCCGTTCCAGCATTTCCTCGATGCCGGGCAGCCGCTTGCCACGTGGGTCGCGCCAGCCGCGGCTCAGTAGGCGGCGGAGGGCATAGTCGAAGTCGCCGCCCTGGTACAGGTCCTCGGCCAGCTTCTCAAAGAGCTCCTCCGCATCGCGGCCGAAGGGCTCCTGGGTGCCGTCCCAGCGCTCGTATCGCTTAGCCAGCATAGAGGGCGCCGCCCTCGGTCTCGCTCTTGTTGAGCCGCTTGCTCAGGTGCAGGCCTTCCAGGATGAACTCCACGGCCGAGGCGGTGGCCGCGGGCTTCCCCTGAGGGCCCAAGGTTTTGGCCGCCTTCTCCAGACCGGGCGCCTCCCTGGCGAAGGCGACGTAGCGGGCGGACGGCTGCCACTCCGACACCTCGAAGGTGAGACCGGCATCGAACCGCTGCACCAGCTCAGCGAACTGGGTGACCTCGAAATGGCGCCGAAAGGTGTTGAGGACCGCCGTCTTCAGGATCTTCTCCAGCACCGACTGGTCGTCGCCCTCCTCCCAGGTCTCCATCTCCAGCTTGCCGGCGCTGGATGGGATGACGGAAGGCAGGTCGCTGATCCGGGGGACCACCTCGGTCTCCCCGATGCGCAGCGCGCGGCGGGTAGCGTTGGACACCAGGTTCTCGTAGTTGGTGATGGACACCCGAACCGAGACGCCCGACTTCTGGTTGATCTTGGCGCTGCGACGGGCCTGCTGGGTGATCTCGGCCACGATCTCCTTGATGAAGTCGGGCACGAATACCGGCAGCTCCCCATCCCCGAAGTCGGTGCGTTCCTGGTCGACGATCCGGATCTCATCCTCCAGCCGGCGCGGGTAGTGGGTCCGGATCTGCGCGCCGAACCGGTCTTTGAGTGGGGTGATGATGCGGCCGCGGTTCGTGTAATCCTCCGGATTGGCGCTGGCCACGAAGGCCACGTCCAGCGGGAGGCGCAGCTTGTAGCCGCGGATCTGGACGTCGCGTTCCTCGATCAGGTTGAGCAGGCCAACCTGGATGCGCTCGGCGAGGTCGGGCAGCTCGTTGATGGCGAAGATGCCGCGGTTGGTGCGCGGCACCAACCCGTAGTGGATGGTGAGCTCGTCGGCCAGGTACTTCCCCTCGGCCACCCGGATGGGATCGACCTCGCCGATCAGGTCGGCGATGGCCGTGTCCGGCGTCGCCAGCTTCTCGCTGTAGCGCTGGTCGGGCTCGATCCAGCGGACCGGCACGTCATCGCCGGCGGCCGCCACCCGATCCCGGCAGGCGCGGCAGATGGGCGAGTAGGGGTTGTCATTGATCTCGCAGCCGTCGATGATCGGGACGCGCTCGTCGAGCAGTGTCGCCAGCGATCGGATCAGCCGGCTCTTGGCCTGGCCGCGCTCGCCCAGGAAGATGATGTCCTGCCCGGAGAGGATGGCGTTCTCGATTTGGGGGATGACGGACTGGTCATAGCCGACGATGCCAGGGAACAGGGTGTCGCTGGCCCTGATCTTGCGAATCAGGTTTTTCCGCATCTCCTCCTTGACGGGGAGCACCCGATACTCACTCTGCCGGAGCTGCGCGATGGTCTGGGGATGTTCCAATGGGTTACCTCATGCCGTGGCTTCCGACGACCCTCTCTCCATTGTAGGCAGGGGTCCGCGAATCAGACCTTCCTGATTTCGGAAAAGCGCGCCATCGCCACCCACGTCAAGTGCGTCAGCTGCAGCACCAGCCGGGGGAGGGCGAGGCCCGTGATCTGGTCGCCCACGCCGGAGATCGTGGAGCCAGCCCACACGCGCATGAAAGCACCGTGCCGCCACAGGCTCTAACTCCGGGGAACGGTCGCCATCAGCCCAGGTGAGCCGGCGGTCCGAGTTCTTTCTCGATGGCTGCCTTGAATTCGGGCAACCGACCCCCCAGCGCCCGCAGCAGTCCGAAGCAACCGGC
>DASQAY010000278.1:0-1596 GCA_035635515.1 Candidatus Eiseniibacteriota bacterium
TCCAGCCGGCAACCCTGGAGATCCAGGCGCTGGCGGTCTCCCGGGGCGCCGGCCTGTTGGAGGACCAGTTCGTACCGGCCGATGCCATCCTCGCGGCAGACGGCCAGACGGTGTATCTGGCCGAAACCTGGACGCCAGGGGCCCCCGAGGAGGCGGCCGGCGCGGTGCCGCTGCGCCATGGCGCCGCCGTCCTCACCGCCGATGGCAAACGCCTGGGCAACCTCCAGGTGGTGTGCTTCGACCGGGAGTCGAAGGTGGTGACTGCGCTGGCGGTGGCCGGCAGGCGGGGTGGGAACGGCCTGCGCCTGGTGCCCGTGGAGCGGCTGCAGCGAGCCGGCCCCAACCGGATCGCCACCGCAGTGCGGGCCGCCGAGTGGGCAACGCTGCAGCCGTACGCGACCGACCGCATAATCCGTCAGGCCGTGCTCGATCAGCTGGCGGCCGAACCGGTTCTGAAGCCATTCCTGCCGTCTCTGGGGGTTGACGTCCGCGACCAGCAGGTCCGCCTCCGAGGGTACGTGTCCGAACGCGCGCAGGCGGAGCGGGCGGCGCAGCTGGCGGCGGCGGTGCCGGGCGCGTTGCACGTGGACCAGCAAATGGTCAGCGATGACGACCTGGCCCGGGCGGTCGGCCAGGCGATTGGGCAAGACCCCGCCACGGCGGGGGCCCGAGTCCAGGTCCGATCACGGTTCGGGAGGGTTGAAATCGGTGGTTCGGCTCCCCACCCGCAGACGGTGCGCGCCATCGAGGAGGTGGCCATCCGGGTGCCCGGGGTCCAGGCGGTGCACAACCTGACCATGGTTCGCGACGGCACCCAGTCCTGAACCCGATTCGGGCTGAGCCCGAATACCGATCGCAAGCCCCCTGGTCGCATGGCGTCACACGCCGTGGGTGAGCCAGCCCGAGCGTCTTCCCCAGGAGGGTCCGGACGAGGTTGACGAAGGCCAGCTGGTTCGGGCCAGCGCCGCTGGCGACCAGGATGCCTTCCGCCAACTCGTGGAGCGCTATCGGCGCTTGGTTCTGCACGTCGCGTTTCGGTCGATGGGCGATATGAGCCTGGCCGAGGACGTGACCCAGGAGGCGTTCATCAAGGTCTATCGCGGCCTGCCCAAGTACCGGCCGGAAAAGCCGTTCGTCCACTGGCTGCGCCGGGTGGTGGGCAATGCGGTGCTGGATGAGCTGCGGCGGCGCCGGCCGGTCGTCTCCCTGGACGGGATGGAGCAGCCGCCCGCGTCCAATGAGGAGGATCCGCAGGACGTCACCGACCAGCATGGGGTGCAGCAGGCCGTCCGGGACGCGATTGCCGGCCTGCCGCCGCGCTACCGCGAGATCATCACGCTGCAGGTGTTTGGGGAGCTGACCTATGAGGAGATCGCCAGAACCTTGAAGATGCCGCTAGGGACCGTGATGTGGCGGCTGAACATGGCCAAGCGGCTCCTGCGCAAGCAGCTGCAGAGCACCGAGGACGCGGAGAGCGCCTAGCCCGAAGACGCCCCCACCCTACTAGGGCAGGAACAAGGTCTGTGGATCTGTTCGATCGGGGCCGGCACCCGGGCCGCCAACACCCCGGGCGGTGTCGGCTGGATTCCTGGCTGG
>DASQAY010000279.1:0-4160 GCA_035635515.1 Candidatus Eiseniibacteriota bacterium
AGCTGCGCCGGGTCGCCCGGCCCGTTCGAGAGGACGACACCATGGGGAGCGCGCGACAGGATGGCGTCCGCATCCGCGTCATGCGGGACCACGTCCACCGTGATGCCGCGAGCCCGCAGCGAGCGAAGGATGTTGCGCTTCACGCCGTAGTCGACCACCACGATGCGCAGCCCCCGCCACTGGCGCAGGTCCGGCCGTCGCAGCGCCTCGTCGAGCGACTCCGGCACATCGACGAATGCCTCCGAGACCTCGCGTACCAGGTCCTGGTCTTCCAGTCGTCGGATCCGTTGTGCGCGCTCGACGAGAGCCAGCACCTGTTCGGCGTGGGCCGCGGTTTCGGGCTGGGCCACCGGAGCGATCACGGCCCGCTGCGCGCCGGAGCCGCGCAGGTGGCGCACCAGCCGCCGGGTATCCGCCCCGGTCAGGATCGGGACCTCATGGGCGTCCAGCCACTCGTGCAGGGGCGCCTCGGCCCGCCAGTGCGAGTAGTCGCGGCTCAGCTGGCGGGTGATCAAGGCTCGAGCCCACGGACGTCCGGATTCCAGGAACGCGGGCGTGATGCCGTAGTTGCCGATCAGCGGGTAGCTCATGACCACCATCTGGCCCGCATACGACGGATCGGAGAGAACCTCCTGGTATCCGCTCATGCAGGTGTTGAAGACCACCTCGCCCTCCGCTTCGGCGGCGCGGCCACCGCGCTCGCCGAGAACCACGAACCCATCTTCGAGCACCAGGGCCAGAACCTCAGCCAACCGGCACCTCCGCCTGGTGGACCACCCGGTCGCGACAGATCGTCATTCGCACTCGGCCAATGAGCCGGGTTCCGGCCATGGGGGTGTTGCGGCCGCGACTGAGGAAACGGTCGGGCTCCACCGTCCAGGTCTGGGCGGGGTCGATGAGGATCCAGTCCGGCGGCAGGGGAATCCCCAGGATGGCTCGCGGCAGGGCGACGCAGGCGCGGTAGAGGACAGGCCAGGGGAGCCCTAACGTGAGCAGCATGCCGGCCGCGGTTTCGAACCCCGAGATGCCGGGCGCGGCCGTCTCGATGTCGCGCTTGGCGGCGGCCTGGTGAGGCGCGTGGTCGGTGGCGACGATATCGATGGTGCCGTCAATCAGGGCGCCGCGCAGCGCGGCCACGTCGTGCTCGGTTCGCAGCGGCGGGTTGACCTTCGCCAGGGGTCCCCATTGCCGGAGCGCGTCCGCCGTCAGCCAGAGGTGGTGGGGCGTTGCCTCCGCCGTCACCGCCAGGCCAGCGCGCTTGGCCTCGACGATCAGCGGCAGGGCGGCGGCCAGGCTCACGTGCTGCAGGTGCAGGCGGGCCCCAGGCACCTGCCGCAGGGCAGCCACCGCCTGCTCAACGGCGGCCAGTTCGGCGTCCGGCTCGCTCCCGAGCGACTCATCCTGGGGGTGGATGAGGACCGGCAGGCTGGCCGCGGTTGCTTGCTGCAGGGCGCCTATCAGCGTCTGCAGGTCGAGGGCGTGGCGCCCGTCGTCGGACAGGGCGACCGCGCCCGCCGCCCGAAGCGCGACGGCATCGGTGGGCCGGCGGCCCTGGAGCCCGCCTGTCAGCGCGCCCACGAACACGACCCGCACCGGCAGGTCGCGGGCCCGCGCGATGTTCGCCCGCACGCGATCTGCGGTGTCGGTGACGGGTTGGGTGTTGGCCATGGCCAGCACCTGGGTGAAGCCGCCGGCCGCCGCGGCGGCGGCGCCGGTGGCCAGCGTTTCCTTCTCTGGAAACCCGGGCTCTCGCAGATGGGCATGCAGGTCGCACCAGCCCGGCGACAGCACCAGGCCGGCCGCGTCCCGGTCGGCATGGTCGACCGGTAGCTCAACGTCGCGGGGCTCGCTGAGCCCCTGCGGTCCGAGGATCTGCACGCGGTGGAGCCGCATCACGCCACCTTCCGTTCCAGGATGCGCACGGCATCCTCGCCATCCACCTCGTCCAGGTGGACCTCGATCCACTCCTGGCCGGCGGTGGGCACGTTCTTGCCCACGTAATCCGGCCGGATGGGCAGTTCGCGATGGCCGCGATCGACCAGCACCGCCAGCTGGATGGCGCTGGGCCGGCCCACTGCCATCACAGCTTCCAGCGCCGCGCGAATGGTCCGGCCGTGATAGAGGACGTCGTCCACCAGCAGGATGGGACGGCCCTGGATCAGCCCGAGGGGCACCTCGGGCGGCCGCATGGTGGTGCGCGGGAGATCATCGCGGTACGCCCGCACGTCGAGCGGCACGATCGGCACCGCGACCCCTTCCAGCTCCTGCAGCTGCCGCGCCAGGCGAGCGGCCAGCGGTACCCCCCTGGTCACGATCCCGACCAGCACCAGCTGATCCAGCTGCGGCTGCCGCTCGATGACCTCATGGGCGATCCGGCGCCAGGCGCGGGTCAGCGCCGCGCTGTCCAGGATGGTCGCCTTGACGGTGTGCGCCTGAACCATCAGGCCGCCCCCAGCAGCCAGTCGAGGATGGCCATCCGCACCGGCAGGCCATTGCGCGCCTGCCGGAAGTAGGCGGCGCGCGGGTCGGCGTCCACGGCCGTGGGGATCTCGTCCAGCCTGGGGAGCGGATGCATGAGGATCGCGCCCGGCGGCAAGCGCCGCATCATCGCCTGATCCACCACGTAGATACCGCGCACCCGCTCATAGGCGGCGGGGGAGGCGAAGCGTTCGCGCTGGATGCGGGTCTGATAGAGGACGTCGAGCTCGCCGATGGCTCCTCCCAGCTCCGGTTCGTCCCCCAGCGTCACGCCGGCTTCGCGCAGCTGGCCGCGCACATCTGCCTCCAGCTGCAGTTCCGGCGGGGCGATCAGGACCAGCTCGGTCCCTGGGAACAGGGCCAGCAGGAGCGCGAGCGACCGCACCGTGCGGCCGTGGCGCAGGTCGCCGGCCAGGCCCACCCGCAGGTGATCGAGGCGGCCGAGCTCCTGCTGGATGGTGAACAGATCGAGGAGCGCCTGGGTGGGGTGCTCGCCGGTGCCGTCGCCGGCATTGATGACCGGGACCCGGCTGGCGTCGGCCGCCCGTCGCGCGGCCCCCTTCTCCGGATGGCGCAGGACGATGCCGTCCACGTACTCCGCCACCACCCGCACCGTGTCCTCCAGCGTCTCGCCCTTGGCCGCCGACGACTCCGACATCGCATCGGCGGCGGATAGCACCTGCCCGCCCAGGCGCAGCATCGCCGACTCGAACGAGAACCGGGTACGCGTGCTGGGCTCGTAGAAGAGGCTGGCCAGGATCTTTCCCTGGAGGCGATGAGCCGCGTCGCCGGGGCGGGTCGCCATCCGCCGCGCGCGCACCAGCAGGTCGTCGATGGTGGTCCGGTCGAGATCGCGGCTGCTGGCCAGATGGACCGGCCGGCGCACGGGGGCGGCGATGACGTCGCGCACGCTCTCTCCTTGCGGCCTCTCTGGACCGTCTTAAAGGATCTGGCGGATAGTCTACTCGATGTCTTCCGGCTACGCGTACTCGGTGCGCGCTCGTTCCTCGACCATGCTCTTGAGGAATTCCTGAAAGGCCGCTGCCGGAATGCTGGGACGGCGGGCCTTGAGCCGGACGATGTTCCACTGCCGGTGGATAGGAAATTCCTCCACGTCCAGGACGCGCAGCTTCCCGGCCTGCAGCTCGAGTTGAATCGCCTGATGCGACAGCACCGCCACGCCCAGGCCGGCTTCCACCGCCTGCTTGATGGCGCCGTTGCTCCCCAGCTCCATGGCCACATGCAGCTGGATGCCCCGGTCGTGCATCAGGCGCTCCAGGGTCAGCCGGGTGCCGGACGCCGGCTCCCGGATGAGGAACGGCTCCTGGGCCAGGACCGATAGCGGAATCTGCGCCGTCCCCACCAGGTGGTGGTCGGGCGGGGCGATCACAACCAGCTCGTTGCTCAGGAACGGCTCGATCTCCAGCTCGGGCTCTCGCGACGGTTCCCCTACCACAGCCAGGTCGATCTGGCGCTGCAGCAACCGGTCGCGCACCAAAGGCCAGGCGGAGATGTCCATGGCGATGTCCACTTTCGGATACCGATGCTTGAAGGCGCCCAGGATCGCCGGCAGGACGTAGATGCCGGCCGTGCTGCTGGCGCCCACGCGCAGCGACCCGCGTTCCAGGCCGCGCAATTCGTGCATGGCCAGCATGGTGTCGTCCATGAGCGTCAGGATCTGC
>DASQAY010000280.1:0-7735 GCA_035635515.1 Candidatus Eiseniibacteriota bacterium
GCGATCGCTTCGCCCAGGACTTGCTGCGTCGCGGCGTGCAGCCGGCTGACATCGTCCGGTTTCAGGGTGGCGCGCTTCCGCAAAGGCAACAGCTCAGCGCGATGCAGGATCTCATCCGAGTACGCATTGCCGATGCCGGCCACGAAGGCCTGATTGCGAAGCAAGTTCTTCAGCTCGCCCGGATGCCGCCGGATGCGATGGGCGAAGTCCGACTGGCTGACCTCGAGGGCGTCCGGGCCGAGCTCCGCCCAGCCGGTGACCGTGGGCAGGGCCCCGGCCGGCACCCAGTAGACGCGGCCCATCCTGACCGAGTCCAGGAAGCGCAATTCGTCGCCGCCGGTGAGGGTGAGCCGGAACAGCGTGTCCTTGGAGACTTTTTCCGCCGCGGCGGCCCATTGCAGGCGGCCGCCCAGCATGGGGTTGATCAACAGGTGGTGGCTGTCGATGTCAAAGATGAGGAACTTGCCGCGGCGCCAGATCCGCTCGATGGTGCCGCCCTGCAACTCCCGGGCAAAATCGTCGGGCGGCGTCCGCAGGATGAAACTGAGCTTGGGCGAGACCCAGACGCCGGTGATCGCCTGGTTGGCGAGGCGGGGCGTGAAGTACTCGCGCAAGACCTCCAGCTCGGGGAGTTCGGGCACGGAGTCAGAGTCTAGCCCACTGCGAGATCCCCCACCCCCGCCTCCCCCCAGCGGACGAGGCACCCCCACCCTGAGGGGGAGGGAAACTAGCGGTAGTTACGCGAATCGGGAAAGACGTCCTCGCTGGGGAGCGCGGGGGCGGCCTCGATGTGGGTGACCAGCACGCTCAGCACCCCGTCCTGCTTTTGCAGGCTGCCATCCATGACCAGGACCGGTTCCAGGTTGGCGACCTGCCGATACCGTTGATAGATCGGCGGACGGATGATGACGTCCACGTGGCCGAACTCGTCGGCCAGGGTGAAGAACTTGAATTCCTTGCCCGTGGACGGCGACTGGCGGGTGATGACCAGCCCGGCCACCCGCACTTTGGCGCCGTTGCGAATGCTGTTCCGCAGTGTCTTCGAGTCGATCACACCCAGCTGCTCGAACTGTGGGCGATAGAAGGAACAGAGGTGCGCCCCGGTGGAAAGCGAGAGCAGCCGGTAGTCGGTGGCCACCAGCTCGCGAGCCGTCATCTGCGGCAGCCTCACCGGCTCATCCGCTGAGACGACGAGCGGCTCGGACTGCCACTCCCCCACCCGCTCCCGAAACCGCCAGGCGGCCTGGCGGCGATTGAGCTCGAAGGCATCGAAGGCGCCGGCTAGGATGATGGTCTCGATCTGGGCCCTGGTCAATCCCTGGCGGCTCGAGGTGCTGACCCGGATCCGGCGACAGAAATCTTCGAGCGAGGTGATCGGGCCGCGGAGCTGGGCTTCGGCGATCACGGCGGCGGCCTTGTCCCCCACGCCGTGCACGTAATTGAAACCCAGCCGGAGCGCCCCTTCCTCGACGGTGCATCGCGTGTAGCTGCGATTGATATCCAGTGGCAGGATCTTGACGCCGTGCCGCTTGGCGTCCTCCACGATCACATGGGGGTGATAGAAACCCATCGGCTGGTGGTTGAGCAGCCCGGCATAGAGCGCCGGCGCATGGTAGAGCTTGAGCCAGGCCGTTTCGTAGCAGGTGCGGGCGAAAGCCGCCGCGTGGGACTTGGTGAACCCGAACTCGGCGAAGGCGGCCAGCTTGGTGAAGATCTCCTCGGCGACGGGGGCCGCGATACCGTGCGCCACACACCCGATGACGAAGCGGTCGTGAATGCCGGCCATTTCGGCGTGGGAGCGGTGGCTGCTCATGGCCCGGCGGAAGCGGTCCGCCTCGGGCGGGGTGAAGCCGGCACATTCCATAGAGATCCGCAGGATCTGTTCCTGGTAGAGGACCACGCCCAGCGTCTCCTTCAGGATCGGTTCCAGGCTGGGGTGGAGATAGGTGACCGGCTCTCGGCGTTGCTTGCGGCGCAGGTAGGGATGGACGGCATCGCCCTGGATTGGTCCCGGACGGATGATGGCCACCTCGACCACCAGGTCGTTGAAGGTGTCGGGTCGCGAGCGGGGGAGCGTCTGCATCTGGGCGCGGCTTTCGATCTGGAAGACGCCGATGGTGTCGGCCTCCTGGCAGAGGGCGTAGACGCGTGGATCGGTGAGATACAGGGCGTCCAGGTCGGGGCGCTCGCCGGTGTCGGCCTCGATCTGATCCAGCGCATCGGCGACCACCGAGAGCATGCGCAGGCCGAGCATGTCCATCTTGATCAGGCCCAGCTCCTCCACGTCGTCCTTGTTGAACTGGACGACCACCCGGCCGGGCATGGTCGCGCGCTCCACCGGGGCGATGTCGATCAACGGCTCACCGGTGACCAGCATGCCGCCCACGTGGATGGAGAGATGGCGGGGAAAGGTGAGGATCTGGGTGGCCAGGTCGAACAGCTGCTGCCAGGGCAGGGTGGGGGTGGTGGCTTGATACCCGGCCGCCTGGGCAATGGTCTCCGGGCTCTCCGGATGCCAGGCGGAGGCAGACTTGGCCAGCCGGTCCAGGGTCTCCTCGGCGAAGCCCAACGCTTTGCCCACCTCGCGCAGCGCCGATCGCTGGCGATAGGTGACCACGTTGCAGACCATGCCGGTGCGCTCCGGCCCGTATTTCTCGTAGATGTACTGGATGACCTGCTCCCGGTGGGCGGTCGAGAAGTCGATGTCGATGTCGGGGGCGCAGGTCATCTCCTCGTGCAGGAAGCGCTCGAAGAGCAGGTCGTGGGCGATGGGGTCGACCCGGGTGATGCCCAGGAGATACGCCACCACGCTGTCTGCGGCAGAGCCCCGTCCCTGGCCGGGAATGCCATGCGCTTTGGCGAATCGCATCAGGTCCCAGTTGATGAGGAAGAACTCGGCCAGCCCGGTCTTGTCGATGACCGACAGCTCGCGCTGCAGGCGAGCCGCCACCTCGGCCGTCACCGGCCGGTATTTTTCCCGAACCGCCTCCTGGCAGAGCCGGTAGAGAAAGGAGAAGGGGGTCTCACCCGGCGGCACCGAGAAGCCGGGAAAGCGGGCGCCCTTGAAGTCGAACCGGAACTGGCAGCGCTGGGCGATCTCCAGCGTGTTGGCGAAGGCCTGCGCAATAGGCGCGGCGGGGTAGCGGGCGAACGCCGGCTGCAGCTCTGCCCCCGTCTTCAGGAAGAACTCGCCGTTGGGACGGAGGAACGGTTGGGCGGCGTCGAGGCTGGACCGGTGCCGGATGGCGGTGAGCACATCCTGGAGCCGGTGGCGCTCGGGGGTGTGGTACAGGACCTCGTTGGTGACCACCAGCGGCAGGTCTTCGGCCGCGGCTTGCTCCAGGAGCGCGTGGTTGCGGGCCAGATCGTCGGGGGCCAGGTGGTCGCGCAGCTCCAGGTAGAGCCGGTCCCGGCCGAAGATCTCGCGATACAGGGGCAGGTTGCCGCCCGCGGACGGCACCAGGGCCACCAGGTGGGCAGCGTGCGCGGCGAGCGCCGCGGGAGCGAGTCGGGCGGTACCTTTCTCGTGCGCCAGCTGCGCCTGGCTGATCAACCGGCAGAGATTGGAATAGCCGGCCCGGTCCTCGGCCAGGAGCACGATCCGATCGCCCCAGCGGTCGAAGTCCACGCGATCCCTGGGGGGCGGCGTCCCATCATCGAGGATCAGCTCGGTCCCCACGATGGGGTGAATGCCGGCGCGCTCGGCGGCCAGCACGAATCGGACGGCGCCGTAGAGGCCATTGGTGTCGGTGAGCGCCAGCGCCGGGAGCTCCAGCTCGCGGGCGCGGTCCACGAGTTCTTCGGGATGGGAGGCTCCATCGAGAAAAGAAAAGTTCGAGTGACAGTGCAGCTCGGCGTACGTCATCTGGTGCGATACCCCCTCCCCTACCCCTCCCCGCAAGGGGGAGGGAGGGAAAGCCACCACCCGTCCCCGCAAGGGGGATTGGAGAGAAAGGCACCCGTCCCCGCCAGGGGGAGGGAGAGAAAGCCGCTAATCATAGACACGCTGGACAAACCATTGGTCGGTGGCGCGGTCGCAGAAGCATTCCAGGGCCAGGTCGTCCGCCACCAGCAGCCGCCAGTACTCCCGCGAGACCGGTGCCCGCCACCACTCGCAGTCGATCCGCCATCGGTTCAGGACTCGGGTGACCGGTTGCCAGCCGGCCGCCGACTCGAGGTGGGTGGGGATGCCGGCCCCATCCAGGCGGACCGCCACCGGATGAGCGGGGATGAGTAGCTCGGTCACGCGGAGGTCCAGCGAAACCGCCGGTCGGCGAGTGGCGGGGCCGTCTCCACCCGGACGGCCCGCTGGACCAGCTCCGGCCGGTACTCCTCCTTGAGCCGGAGCACCGCGTCGGCCAGCGATTCCTGAAACCCGTCGCGCCGGAGCAGCAGGCCCGGCTGGCGCACATAGATGGGCTCCAGCGACCGGGCCGTCAGGGTCACCCGGTCCACCGGCGCCACCAGGCGGGCGCGCAGCAGCCGCGCCCGCACCCGGACGAACAGGTCTGGCGGAGCCGTCATGGGATAGGCGAAGCGCACGCTCAACCCCAGGGGACGCCCACCATCCTGTCCCAGGCCGATCTCCAGCCACCGCGTCCCCAGCGCGTGGTCGCGGAGTGCTTCGCCCACCCGGTCGCAGAGCCCGCGGACAATGAACTGCAGGGCTTCGAGATTGTCGACCGGCGGATCGAGCGGCATCGCTTCCTGGACCCGCACCGGCGGGCGCCACGGCCGCAGCGGGCGCCGGTCGATGCCGCCGGCCAGGTCGTAGACCGCCAGCGCTTTGGCGCTGAACTGGCGCTGCCAGGCCGCGCGCGAGATGGTGCGAACGGCACCGAGCGTTTTCAGACCGAGCAGGTCGAGATACTCGCGCATGTCTTCGTCCAGCGGCAGCCAGCGGATCGGCAGCGGCGCGAGAAACGCCGCGGTGTCATGGGGCTCGACGATCCGGGTCGAGCTCCATGACGTGTGCGCGGCCACCAGCCGGCTGACGAAGAGGTTCTCGCCCAGTCCCAGTGCCGCGCCGGCGCGAAGGGTGGTCTCCACCTCCACCGCGATCGCCTGCAGCAGGCGGCGGCGGTCCGGCCACTGCAGCAGCAACCCGTCCAGCTCCAGGAAGCAGGCCCCATCCTGTTCGCCCATCGCCGGGGTGAAGGCGTAGAGCGCCGAGCAGAGGGCGCGCCGCACGCGATCGGCTCCGCCGGCCGGGACGGGCAGAAAAATCGCCTCCGGGCACCGCTGCTGCGCCTGCCGCAGCGGCATCCCCTCCACCACGCCGGCGCGCCGAGCTTCCTCGGAAAGGGCCAGCACCGGGAGACGCTCGGAGGGCTGGCCTCCGATCACGAGCGGCCGGCCCTTGCGCTCGGGATGCTCCTGCCAGGCCGCCACCACCAGCGGGTCGGGGGTGCGAACGCAGAGGAACATCAGTAGTGGAGCACCCAGCGCACCCGGCCGACCGGCGGCGCCATCCGGTTCTTGACGGTGGCCGCCTCGACTTCCAGTCCGGCCAGGTCCCCGTCGGGCCGGAAGACCCAAGCCTTGCGCTCCAGCCCGATGATCAAGCTGGCGTAGTAGCGGACGCTGATGGCTTCCTCCGCGGTCTCATGGATCAGCAGCACCGTGCAGCCGGCTTCGGCCGCTCGGTGCACCAGATGCGGGAGCTCGGCATCCAGGGCGGCGTCGCGCGGGCGTGGGATATCCAGGCAGACAAAGTCCGCACCGGCCCGAGCGAGCACCCGCGCGCTGTCCATGGCTTCCTTGAGCGAGCGCGGGCGGACGACTAGCAGCCGATCGAGCACTCCGCCCGCTCGAACGATGCCTTCCGGGTCAAGCCGAGCCGGGACGTCGACATAGACGGCGGTGCCCTGCTGGGTGGCGTAGGCAACGGTCTTTAGGGCCAGCGTGCGTTTGCCCGATCCGCGGGAGCCGGCCAGCAGCGAGAGACGGCCCACCGGCCATCCCCCGATGCCGGTCAGGGCATCAAGCTCGGGAACTCCAGAGAGCCGGGCCGGGACCGCCGGCGGGGCCAGCTGCGGCGCAGCCGCCCCAAAGCGGGAATGGAGCTGCTGGAGGGCGTGCTGAAGCCGTTCTGACATATGAGATACCCCCGAGATAGGAGGACCGGAAAGGGCGTAGAGGGGAAGCTAGAACAGCCTCGGGAGGAGGATGATAGCGAACATCTGTTCGCTCGTCAACCCCTCGCGATAGACCTCTCACTTCCCGGCAGGGGGGAGGGCAGCGTGGGGGGACTTTTACGCTGGGCGGCGTTGACCGTGCTGGGGCGTGAGCACCTGCTCCTGCGAGGTCTCCGGATTGACCATGACCACCTGGAACAGCTCTTCAAAGCCGCATCCGAAGTGGCGCATCAGGAGCTGCCGGAGCTGAGGGCCAGGTTTGCGAGCCCCGGACTCCAGTGCCGGGATATAGTTCTGGCTGACGCCCAGGGACTGGGCCAGCTCGCGCTGGGTCAACCCGTGCTTCTGTCGCATGGCCCGAAGGCCGGTGGCGCGGACTTCCAAGTTCATGTTCTTATCATAGACCTTCGTGTATATTTGTCAACGCATGTCGCAAAAACAGGCTGGCCAGGGACGGATCATCCTCCGCGGACTGGAGGCCTACGGCCATCACGGGGACCTGCCGGCCGAGCGCACCCTGGGCGGCCATTTCGTGGTGGACCTGGAGATGGTGACCGACACCGCCAAGGCCGCCCGCAGCGACCGGCTCAAAGACGCGGTGAACTACGTCACGGTGGAAGCGCTCGCCCGCCAGATCATCGAGCGCCGCCGCTACCGGCTGTTGGAAACCCTGGCCGAGCGACTAGCCGCGGCTCTCCTCAAACAGGCCGGTGTGGAGCGGGTCACCGTCCGGGTCACCAAGCGCCCGCCCCTTCCCCACCTGCAGGCCTTCACCGTGGAGGTCACCCGGCCAGCACCGGCCCCCTGAGGGGGGAGGGACACTCGTACAATCCGGCCCGTGGAGCAAGCCCGCTGCCCAAACTGCAAGCAACCCGTCCCAAGCGGAGCTCGATTCTGCCCTAGCTGTGGCGCGACCCAGACGACCCGGGTCGATGCCGCCGAGCGGCGGGTGCTCACGGCAATCTTCGCCGACGTGGCCGGGTCGACCCGGCTGGGCGAACAGCTGGATCCCGAGGTCCTGCGGGGGGTGGTCAGCCGCTTTTTCGAGATCGCGGGACGTGAGATCCGCAGCCACGGCGGGACCATCGAGCAGTTCAGCGGCGATGCCGCGGTCGGCATCTTCGGGCTGACCACCTCGCATGAGGACGACCCTGAGCGTGCCGTCCGCACCGCCTTCGCCATTGTCAGGGCCCTCGAGCCGCTGTGGACCACTGTCCGCGAGCAGCACAAGGTCGGCCTCGACGTCCACATCGGGATCGAGTCCGGCGAAGCGGTCAGCGGTGACCCCTTTGCCGGCGGCACCACGGTCACGGGCGATGCTCTCAACGTGGCGGCTCGCCTGGAAAAATCCGCTGCGCCTGGCCAGATCCTGGTCGGGCCCGACGCCTACGCTGCGACCAAACATGCCATCGAATACGAACCGATCGGCGACCTGGCGCTCGCCGGCAAGAGCCTGCCGGTGGCCGCCTACTTGCCGATCCGCCCCCTCGCCGAGATCGGCGAAGCCCGCGGCCTCGGCGATCTCAAGGCGCCGCTCCTCGGACGCGACGAGGAGATGCTCCAGCTGCTGGACGCCGCCGAGCGCCTGGACAAGGACC
>DASQAY010000281.1:0-2207 GCA_035635515.1 Candidatus Eiseniibacteriota bacterium
AAGGCATGGAACTCGGCCTGCGGCGTCGCGGCATCTGCGCCCGCGACCAGCAGCAGGAGTGGCGCTTTCATCTGTGGAATCAGGGCCCGGACGCGCGCCGGCCGCCCGTAGAAACCGACCGCGCCCGCCAGACCAGGCTGACTGGCGCTCTGCTGCCAGGAGTTGGCGCCGCCGAAGCAGAAGCCCACGGTGAACACCGAGCGGACCGCACCGCCCTTGGCGGTTCGAAGGTACGCGATGCCGGCTGCCACGTCGGCATCGATGCCGGACGCCGTGACCTTTTCCAGGTGGGGCTTGTAGTCGAACGCCTCGCTGCGGTCACCCAGCCCGGCCGACCGTCCGAAGTAATCGACGGCCACGGCGTCCACGCCGGCTTCGGCAAACCGCTGGGCCAGCTCCTTATAGAAGTGGTGCAGCCCCCGGACGTCGGGGAGGATCACCATGCCGGCGCCGGTGGGCTGGCCGGCGCGGGCGGCGTAGGCGAGAAGATGGTTGCCGTCGGCGGCAGTCAGGACCAGGTCGCCCTGGTCGCCGGCCCCGCCCATGACGGGGGGCAGGGGCGGGCGGGCCCCGTCCGGGTAGCACATTCGTTCATTATGGTCGGCGGTCTGCCGGGACCTGCGGTTCGCGTACGGACAGGGCGATCACCCCAGCGAGAACGAGCGCGACCGCGGCCGCCGCCGTGAGCGCGGCCCCGACTCCGGCCCTGGAGGCGATCAGGCCGCCGGTGAGGGGACCGATGCCAAAGCCCAGGGCCACGGCACTGGAGCTGAACCCGAAGACGCTGGCCTGGACCTGGCTGGGCGTCTGCAGGCCGATCATGGCCCCGAACGCCGGGATCAGCGCGCCGAAGAGCAGGCTGGCCAGCACAAAGGCGGCGACCTCGAGCGCCAGGTTGGGCGCCACCGCCGAGGCCGCGATGGCCAACGCCATCAGGAAGGCGGCCATCCCCGTCAGCAGCCGATAGCCGGTCCGGCGCAGGAGCCGGGCGTAGGTGAGGCCCGCTATCGCGGTGGCAATGCCGCCGGCGGCAAAGGCCGCCCCGGTCACGGTGGAGGCCGCGCCCGGATCAAACTGCAACAGGCGGAGCACCACCAGCTGCTGGGCGGCCGTGTAGCTCGCCTGGAGCAGGACCTGGGCCACGATCAGGATGCTCACCGCCGCCAGCGTGCCCGGCCCCGCGGCGCGCAGGCCCGCCAGCGGCCGCGGTCGTTGCCGGTGGCCCGCCGTCGGCGCACTCTCGCGGACCACCACAATGACCGGCACGGCCGCGACCAGCAGCAGGATCCCGCCGGCGATGAAGGTGGCCCGCAGGCCAATGACGTTGGCCGCCACGCCGCCCGCGGCTGGTCCGATGGCGCTCCCCAGCGCGATCGAGGAGCTCAAGATCCCGAGCGCCCAGCCCATCTCCGCCAGGGGAGTCTCGCCGGCCACCAGCGCGGTGGCGGCGGCCACCGTCCCCGAGGTGGCGCCCTGCACGACGCGCAACAGGGTCAGCTCCTGCACCGTGCGAACCAACCCGATCAGTCCGACCGAGACGCCCCCGCCGATCATGGCCCGCACCAGCATCGGTTTGCGCCCGTAGCGGTCGGCCAGCATCCCCCAGATCGGACTGGTAATCGCCAGGGCGAACCCGGTGACGCTGGCTGCCACTCCGGTCCACAAGGCCAGCTTCGGACCGTTGGGGATGCCCAGGTCGCGATGCAGGAACAGGGGCAGGAAGGGAAAAGCGAAGGAGAAGCCGAAAATGGCGGTGAACTCGGCCAGCCAGAGCGCCGCCAGGTTGCGCCGCCAGTCGACCGGTGGGCGGAGGGGCAATAGCCCGGGTGCGGGTTCGGCCGTCAAGGGCCGATCACGCCGCAGCCCGTCTTTCCGACGCCCGCTTCAGTCGCTGCAGCGAATCCGCCACGCTGCGCTCCGCCGTGCGCGCCAGCAGCGCCGCCAGGATCCAGCCCTTCCACCCGGAATGAAAGCTGAGGTCTCACCCGTACTGTACCTGGGTGCGGTCGGGGCCCAGCGGGGTGCAGACGATCGTGTCCCGAATCATCATGCCGAAGGGCAGCTGGACCAATAGGCCGAGGGGGTGGCTCCCGGGGTCGTCCCCCTCCACGGCGAATTGCATTTGGAAGGTCAGTCCCGGCTCAGAGGTGGTGAGGTGGATGCGCTCTCCAGGGACGGCCGGGCCGTCGGGTTCCCGGCTGACCAGC
>DASQAY010000282.1:0-1779 GCA_035635515.1 Candidatus Eiseniibacteriota bacterium
CGAGCGCCACGCTGCAGTGCGGGCACTCCCGCACCGTACCGCAGTCGCGGCACAGAACGAAGGTGGCCAGGCCGCGGCGATTCAGGAACAGGATCGACTGCTGGCCGGCGGCCAGCGTGCGCGCCATGGCCTCCTGCAGCGGCAGGCTCAGCGGGCTGAAGCGGCCCACGTGCAACTCCGCCCGCATGTCGACGATGCGCACCGGCGGCAGCGGACGACCGAGGACCCGATGGGGTAGCTCCAGCAGCTGGTCCTGCCCCGCCAGCGCGCGCGCGTAGGTGACCACGCTGGGCGTGGCGCTGCCCAGCACCAGCACCGCCTGGCGATCGATCGCCAGCCGGCGGGCCACGCTGGGGGCGTGGTACCGGGGAAGGCGATCCTGCTTGAACGCGGAGGCCTCCTCCTCATCGATGACGATCAAGCGCAGGCGCGGCAGCGGGGCAAAGACGGCCGACCTGGAGCCGACCACGATGGCTGCCTCGCCCCGGCGGATGCGCCACCATTCCGCCGCCCGCTCGGCCTCGGTCAATCCACTGTGCAGCACCGCCAGCCGGCCGGGGAAGCGGTCCGCGAAGCGGGCCACCGTCTGGGGCGTGAGCGCGATCTCGGGCACCAGGGCCAGTCCCTGCCCGCCGGCCTCCAGGACCTGCGCCAGCAGGGTCAGGTACACCTCCGTCTTGCCGCTCCCCGTTACCCCGTGCAGCAGGAAGGTCCGCGACTCTTGCCGCTCGAGCGCCACCTGGATCCGATCGACGGCGGCCTGCTGGGCCGCCTCCAGCGCCGGCCCCGGCTGGGCGGCCGCCCGGACGGCGGCTCGCTTGAGGATGCGACTCGCCCGCCGGGGACCCGAGGAGACCCGCTTGGAGACCGCCCGCACCCGGGGCGGCACCATGGCGCGGATCACCTCGTCCAGTGGCGCCAGGTAGTGGCGGCTGATCCAGCCGGCGAGCTCGAGCAGATAGGCGGGCACCAGTGGCTCGGCGTCGATGATGGCCGCGATCGGGCGTGGGTTGACGACGCCAGGAGCTTCGGTCAGCGCGTAGACGAACCCGGTCGCGGAGCGTTTCCCGAATGGCACCTGGACCCGCTGACCAACCTGGACCTGGCCGAGCAATTCGTCCGGGATGCGGTAATCGAAGAGTCCTGAGGCGCTCCCCACCCGCGTCTCCACCACGACCTGGGCCACGGTCGTGGTGGCTAGTGTCCCGGATCGGAGGTTCATTGAGAAAGTCGCGGCCTGGGCGGCCGGTGCCAAGGCAGGGGTGGCGCAAGGAGGAGCCTATCCGTCGATAGGTGACGACTTGCGCCGGGCCCCCTAACGCCGGCATCAGCGCCGCAGGCGCCCGGCCACCCGGGCCGATGAATTTCCAATGAATTTCTGATCCGGGACACTACGTCAGGTGCGACGGCCACGGGTGGCGGTGATGGCATCCCAGATCCGTTCGGCGACCTCCGGCTTGGGGGCGCGCGGCACCTCGTCGACGACGCCGTTTGGGCCCAGGATCGTGACCGCGTTGTCTTCGCTCCCGATGCCGGTTCCTGCCCCTACCTGGTTGGCGACGATCAGGTCCAGGCCGTGCCCCGCCAGCTTGGCTTTGGCATTCTCCACCAGCCGTTCGGTTTCCAGGGCAAACCCCACCCGAAACAGTCCGCTGCGCGGGCCGACGCTGTCCAGCACATCGACGTTGGGGGTGAGGCGGAGCTCCCGCGCGCCCTGCGCGCGTTTGAGCTTGCTGGGGGCCGGATCCTGGACGCGGTAATCCGAGACCGCCGCCGCCA
>DASQAY010000283.1:0-11949 GCA_035635515.1 Candidatus Eiseniibacteriota bacterium
CGGCCACTGTCAAGTCCCACTTACCCCATTCTATGGATCAACTTACACGGCGGGGCGGGCCTGACGAGCCTCGTAGGCCTGGCGGTATTGGCGAGCCGCCAGCGCCCCGTGGCCTTCTGCCTCCAGCACCCTGGCGTAGTCATAGGCCACCCGGCTGCGCTCCAGCGTGCTCTCCACCCCGGCGGCGAGCTCCAGCGCCCGCTTAAAGTGGGCACCCGCTTCGCGCGGCCGTCTATGGGCATGCGCCACCCGGCCGGCCACCCGTTCGGCGCTGATCCGAGCCAGAGGGTCGCCGGAGGCGGCGGCAGCGTGCAACGCCTGCTCCAGGCGGGCACTGGCCCGGGCGAGCAACCCCTGTTCCAGGGCGGCTTCGGCGGCACCCGCCAGCAGGTGGGGGAGCAGCTCGCGGTCGCCCACCTCGGCCAGCCGGCCGGCGCCCTCGTCGAAGAGGGCCTCGGCCTCCTGGGCCTTGCCCTGCTCCAGCAGGATCTCGGCCATGTTGCTTCGCAGCTGAGCGCCCATGCGGACGTCCTGCAGGGTTTCGAACAGCCGCAGGCTGCGCTGGGCGTATCCGAGGGCGGACCCCAGCTGGCCGGCCAGGCGGTGCGAAACCGCCAGCCCTTCATAAATGGCGGCCAGGCGTGGCATGTCCAGCACATCGCCGGCGGCCCGGATCGCCGCTTCGTATTCGCTGATCGCCTCGTGCGGCTGGCCGGCGACGTAGTGCAGGTTGGCCTGGTGGCCCAGGATGCGAGCCTTCAGCAGCGGATCGTCCCGCCCGGCCGACTCATAAGCCGCCCGCGCCCGCTCGAACCAGCGGCCGGCTTCATGCGGGTGGCGCAGCAGGTAGTAGGCCGTTCCCATCCGGTCGTACAGCTCCACGGCCAGACCGGCCCAGCCGGCGGCCTCGGCAGCTCGAATCGCCTCGTCCAGGATGGGGATGGCGTCGGCGACCGGGCCGGTCCGCATCACCGCTTCCGCCAGGATGGATTGGGCTCGCGTGCGCACATCCAGAGAGAGCGGCCGTCGCTGCAGCAGGTCATCGATCAGGGACCGAGCCCCGGCGCCGTCGCCGCGGCGAAGCCGGGTCTGGCCCTCGATCAGGGCCAGCTCCAGGGCCGGGGAGGATACCGCCTCTCCATGCAGGAAATATTCGATGGGGCGCTGGAGTCGCTCGGCAATGATCTGCAGGGTCCGGGTGGATGGATGGGCGCGGCCCAGCTCGACCTGACTCAAGAAGGCCCGCGAAAAATCATCGCCGGCAACGGCGGCCAGGCTGAGGCCCAGCTCCTGGCGAGCCTTGCGAATCCGGGCTCCGAGTTCTCCCGCTCGGGCGACCGGTACCGAGCGCTTGCTGGGGTTCGCCCTCATGTCAACTAGGAACTACAGTCTACGGGCGAACCCCTTTACATGCAAGCGGGAACTTCCTGCCTAGAACGGCCCCGGCCAGATGCCGGCGGTGCCGACTAGCAGGCTGAATCCGAGGAACGCGATGGTGATCAACCATTTGCGCATACTCCTCACCTCCCCGGAAATAGGTGTTCCGGGGCCAGCTTAGGTTTGGTTACGTAGTGGCAGGGTCACGTAACGTAACGGTTTCCGGAAGGGAGGGTCGAAGGCGAACGGAGATTGTTACGTTCCGACGCGCGATAGACTCCGTGCATGCCGCTGGTTTTCGTTGCAGCCGCGCGCCTGGTGGACGGGCGGGGCGGCTCGCCCATCGAACCGGGCCGGGTGCTGATCGAGGGCGATCGCATTCGGTCCGTCGGCGCGGCGCTGGAGCCGCCGGCCGAGGCGCAGCGATACGATTTTCCGGACGCCACCATTCTCCCGGGACTGATCGATTGCCACGTCCACCTCGCCGATGTGGGGGAAGCGGATCCACAGGACTCGGCTGGCGAGGACGACGCGGTCCGGGTCTTGCGGCTCGCGCAGCACGCAGCCCGAACGCTGCGGGCGGGGGTCACCACCGTGCGCGACGTGGGCGGCCGCCATCACCTGGAATTCGGGTTCCGTCGCGGGGTGGAAGCGGGCCTGGCCATTGCCCCGCGTCTTTGGCTCTGCGGCAAGATCGTGAGCATGACCACACCCGGGGCCGATATGTGGCCGGGCATGTACCGGCAGGCGGACGGGCCCTGGGAGGTGGCCAAGGCGGTCCGGGAGCAGGTCAAGGCGGGGGCGGACGCGATCAAGGTGATGGCCACCGGCGCCATCATGGCGCCCGCCAACGAGCGCCCCGGCCAGGCGCAGTACCGGCCGCATGAGCTGCACGCCGCCGTCGAGACGGCGCATGGGTTGGGCCGTCGGGTCGCCGCCCACGCCCACGGGATCGAGGGCATCCGTAATGCCGTCGCGGCGGGCGTGGATACCATCGAGCACGGCACCTACCTGCACCAGGACCCGTCGGTGGCCGCCCAGATGGCCGAGCGCGGCATTGCCCTGGTCCCTACTCTGAAGGCGGGGGCGCTGCTGGCGGACCCGCCCGGGCCCGGGATCCCGGCGGAGATCGTGGAGAAGGCGCGGGCAGCGCGCGACCATACCGGCCGATCGTTCCGGCTGGCGATGGAGGCCGGCGTCCCGATTGCGATGGGGACGGACGCCGCTACGTCGTTCAACTACCACGGCGAGAACGCGGACGAGCTGGCGCTCATGGTGGAAGCAGGAATGACGCCCATGCAGGCCATCACCGCCGCTACCTCGACGGCCGCGCGCGCCCTCGGCCGCGATCACGAGCTGGGCACTCTACAGCCAGGCTTGCTAGCCGACCTGATCGTCGTTCGAGGCAATCCCGTGGTCGACGTGAGCCTGCTGCGCCAGCCGCCACAGGCCGTCTTCCTGGGCGGCCGCCTCGTGGTGTGATGGAGATCCGGCTTCTTCCCGCCGAGCGCTTGGCGGACTGGGTCGAGCTCTGGAACGTCCTCCAGCCGCACTGGCAAACGGACGTCGAGTCCATCGAGCTCGAGGATGGTCTTCGCCCGGCTGGCGAGCCGCTACTCCGGCTGGTGGCTGAGAATCGTGGTCGGTTCGTTGCCTTCGGTCACCTCTGGGTCAGCGACTGGGGCGAGGTGATCCACGACGCGGCATTTGTGAACGTCGCGGTGGAGCGAGGCTCTCGGCGGCGAGGGCTTGGTACCCGCCTGGCCCTTCAACTGGAGGCGTTTGCGCGCGACCGTGGCATCCGCAAACTGGTCGGTTACGCCATCACTGATGACTTTGAGGGTGCCGAGCCGTTCCTGGATCGGTTCGGCTTCAACGAGGTAGAGCGCGAACAGACTTCGGTGCAAGAACCGGCGACCGTGGATCGCTCGGCGTTGCCGCGGCTGCGACATGACCTCCAGGCGCAGGACATCGAGGTCGTCCCCTTCTCCGCCATCGATTCTCCCGAGAACCGGCATCGGTTGCACCGGGCCGCGACGGAGATGGAAGACGACGTCCCTTCCCTGTTTGACTGGGGCTTACCTGCGTTTCCGCTCTTCGAGGCACGCTGGTTTCAACGACCGGGCTCTCTCCCCGATGCCATCTTTGTCGCCCGGGACGGCGATCGGATCGTTGGTGTCAGCAGCCTGGAGCGCCGGCCGGACGGTGACATGGACGTGGGCCTGACGGGGGCGGCCCGCACGCACCGCCGGCGGGGCATCGCTCGCGTTCTCAAGTTGATGGCTACGGAGTACGCCGCCGCCCACAGCGCCGCCCGCGTCCACACCGGGAACTCGACCGTCAACGAAGGCATGCTCGCGCTGAACCGATCCCTGGGATTTCGGCCCGACGTGATCGAAATCAACTACGAGAAAGTCCTCAACTAGGGGCGTTCGCTAGAATGCGCGAGCGAGTCAGATTCCTCCCTGGGCGGGAGGCTGAGGGGAGGGGTTGCGAGTAAGAAGGTGGACCTGGAGGAGAAGGCGAACTCGACCGTCGACAAGCTGTCGGGCGGTCAGAAGCAGCGCTTCAGCATTGCGACGGCGCTGGTGAATGAGCCCAGGGTCCTCTTTCTCGATGAGCCCACCACCGGGCTCGACCCGCAGGCGCGGCGCAAGCTCTGGGAGCTGGCCCAGACCCTGCGGGGGCCAATCCCGAATACGTCTTCATCGACATGACCGGCCACCACTTAAGGGAAGACTGAATGAAGCGTAGCGTCTGGCTGGTCATCAGCGCGGCGATCGCCGCCAGGCTGTTCCGATGGGAGGTGACCTGATGCCGGAGCAGCTGACCGACAAGATGAAGGCGTTTCTGAATGAGGTCTTTCCGGCAGTCATTGCGTTGAAGCGGCCGAACGGGTCGATCCAGGTCATCCCCGTCTGGTTCGAATATCGGGACGGCTACTTCTGGTTGAACAGTGCGACGAGCCGGCGCTGGCCGCAGCATCTCCAAAAGGCCGGCGAGGTCGAAATGCTGCTGCTGGATCCCAAAGACATGTTCCGCTGGCTGAAGGTACGCGGCCGGCTGGTGGAGACCACCACCAAGGGGGCCGCCGAACACATTGACCGCCTCTCGCTACGCTACACCGGGAATCCCAAGTACCAGAGCAGCCAGCCGGGCGAGCAGCGGATTACGTTGAAGGTTGAGCCAGTCCGGGTCAGTCCCTCCTGGGGGAGTTGGGAGTAGGGCGATCGGCGCCGCGTTGAGCCCGCCAGCGCAGGCCCTGCTCGCCCAGCCGTTCCTCGCCGTCATCGGGACCAGGCGCGCCGACGGGTCCGTCCAGATGAATCCCGCCTGGTTCGAGTACCGCGACGGGTACGTTTGGGTCAACAGCCATACGCGTCGCAGCTGGCCGAAGAACGTATTGCGGGACAAGGCCATATCGCTGCTGGTGCTCGATCGGGACGATCCGGACCGCTGGGTGCGGATCGATGGGCGGCTGGTCGAGGCGAGCACGGTGGGAGCCGAGGAGCACATAGACCGACTGTCGAGGCTCTACACAGGGAATCCCTTCCGGGCACTGGAGCCAGACGAGCAGCGGATCATGTTCAAAATCGAGCCAGTCCGGATCGCGGGCGAGAACATCTGATAGCCCCTCTCTCCGGACTTTCCCCTCCCCATCAGGTGGAGGTAGGGGAGGGGGTCTCGTCTTCTGCGAGTTGCGGGAATCGGCCGCTAGGCCTTCATGGTCCCGATGCGCATGCGGACCCGGCCTTCGATCTGCCCCAGCAGCCAGGCGGCGAACTGCTCGTGGGTGGGATGCTGCTCCTTGACCATCTCCAGGACCTCATCGTGGATCTGGGTCAGCATGTTGATGAAGGCGCCGTCGTCCATCGCCCACCTCCTGAGCAAGGCCCCGGGCCCCTGAACTTGCCCTGATTCTAACGAGATCGCAAGGAGTTTTCGCCTAGGCGTGTGAGGTCGCTGATGCGGTCGAGGTGAATGTCGATCGCCGGGTCGCGGTCGTCCTCTCGGCCGTACCGTCCCTGGCAGACGTGGACGGTTACCACCTCCGCGCCCAGCCTCCCCTTGACATCGGCCAGGATGGTGGCTTTATCGTCAACCAGCACGTACCGGTCGGCCGGAAAACGCTTTCGCACCTCATCCAGGTGCTCCTGTTTGTGACCATAAACCAGGACCTGGTCGTCGACCGCATCCGCCAGCCCGGAGCGCGCGATCTTGGCCGGCTGCCAGAGCGGGTCGCCGTCGGAGAGGATGGCCACCGCCCCCAGCGTCTTCATGTGCGCGATCGCCTCCAGCGCCCCGGGGTATAGCGTGCCGGCAAAGGGATACCCCATCACAAAAGCCGACAGGCGGGGGAAGTGGGGCTCCTCTGGGAAGGCCGTGCGGAAGCGTCTCAGGGTCTCCAGCAGGTCCACGTAATCCAGGTCGCGGCGGACATCCTCGTAGAGCTCCCAGAAGCGCCGGCTGCGATCCGGGCCAACCAGCGTCTCGATGTGCTGCTCGAGGTCGGCCTTGACCCGGTCGTTGTCGAGCAGCGTGTTGTCAACGTCGAGCCAGAAGGTCAGTCGCGCCATTCAGGTCACCAGCTTAGCCCGGCCGTGCCGATCAACACAGGCCGTCCGTGCCGCGCGGCATAGCTCGCTGGGCGCCCCGAGGGCATAGTGACGGCATTCAAAAAACACTCCACTCGGAAACAAGGAGGACTTCGATGCAAGCGACCTACGAGCTCAAGCCGTTTCCGTTCCAGATCGTCGCGATCGTGTGTGGCCTGTTGGCCGTTGCCATCATCGGCGCGGCAGGAGGCTACTGGCTGAAGGGCTTTGATCATCCGGGATCGGCCGCCGCGGCGACCGTGACTGCAGATCGTCCGACCTCGATGGTCGGCGAGAATGCCCAGCAGAGCACGGCGGCGGGGTCGGTCGGGCAGGCGAGCGTGGTGGGCGAGAACGCGGTTGCCGATGCCACGATTCCTCAGCAGGCGAGCCTGGTCGGCGAGAACGGGCAGGTCCTGCCGACTCCCGAGAAGCTCCGGGACAGCCACCGCCGATAGGCGAACTGGCTCTGGGAAATGGTCCGGCCGAGGGAAAGCCCTCGGCCGGATCTGTGTGCTCGGCTAGGCGGCGCGCACGCGGTTCGCGCGCGGGCCCTTCTGGCTCTGCTCGATCTCGAAGGTGACGGCCTCGCCGCCACGAAGGCGGTCGAAGTCGAGTGATTCCTCGACGCCGCTGCGATGGAAGAAGTACTCTTTCCCGTCCTCGGCGGCGATGAAGCCAAAGCCGCGGTCGGTCACGACCTTCTTCACGGATCCCTTCGTCATGTCGTCTCTCTCCTGCTTCTCGAACCAGATAGACCGAACGCTCGGCCTGTTCGAGAAGACAGAAAAGGGCCGCGGCGATCATCTCTGGGAATTCCAGAGACGCCTCACTGTACCAAATGGCGGCCCGGGCTGCTCGGGGTTGAGATCGAAAACGGGGTTTGGGCCGGGTTCCCGGGAGGGGAGAGGGGGCACCCTCGACCGGTTCCCCGGCCCGCCCCGAGATATGGGTTACCCCGTCCGATCGGGATCAAACGGCGTGGATCCCTCGAGCACCCGCTGTGGTCAAAGGCCGCCCCGCCATCACCCGGCGGCGCCTTCCGCCACCTGGCTCCTCAGTGCGCCGGTGCCCGGACCCCGTACAGCCTGACAGGCTCGTCAAAGCCCTTCAACTCCGCCGCGCCGTGGTCGTCGAACTCAAACCCCTTGCCCTGACAGACCTCCCGGACGGCGCTGGAAACCAGAATGGCCCCGGCCATCCCGTAGGCGCACAACCGGGCGGCCAGCTGAACCGCGACGCCGAACAGGTCACCCTCCTCCGTCACCGGCTCTCCGCAGCTGACCCCGATCCTGAGCGCGAGCGTGTCGGTGGTCGCGCTGTTTCGCTCGGCCACCTGGGCCTGGATTTCAAGCGCGCACTCCACCGCCCGCTGGACGGACGTGAAGGAGGCCATGATCCCGTCTCCGGTGTGCTTCACCTCCAGCCCGTCATGGGCGCTCAGCGCCGCCCGGACGATGGCATCGTGGGCCCGAAGCAGCCCCATGGCGCGGGCGTCGCCCACCCGCATGGTATGGGCGGTGGAGCCCTGGATGTCCGTGAAGAGGATTGCCCTGAAGGCGGTATGGGCGAAGGCTTCGCCCGGAGCCGGCTCCAGGATGGCGCCCATGAACGATCCCACCGAGCGGGCGTCGACGGCAATGATTCGAGAGCCGACCAGCCCATGCGAGTTCCGGTGGACGGCCTCCACGCTCAGCGGATCCGGACCCTCCGCCAGGCAAAAGGCCGTTCCTCGGGTGGGATCGAACCAGTAGGTGATGTACCGGACGCCGTACTGTTTCTCGATCTGCACGTCTCGGGCGTGGGCCATCGCCAGGTCCTCGGCGGTGACCCCGGGGATATCGTGGCGGTCTAAGTAGAGCGGCACGCTACCGCCTCCCAGACGGAGGAGGCGCAGACCGGCGAACAGTCGGCTCGGGGGGCACTAAACCGGTATTTTGACGGGAAACACTCGTCCGGTGGGCCATCGAGCTCCGGTTGTCGGTGTGCCGAGCCGGATCTGAGTCGGGCAGCGGGCCGCTCAGTACCAATAGTTTGGTCCTTCCGCCGACGCGGAGCCCACCGGGGCGGGGAGGTCGTGGGCCTCGCCCTTGGGGCCGGCCAGGGTGCGGACTACCTGCTCCACCCGAGCGATAAAGCTGTCGTAATCCTCCCCGACGGCCGGAAGGAGCGGGTCGCCGAAGGTCACCGTGGCCGTGCCGGGGTGGGGCAGCCGGCGAAACCGGGGCAGCACCTCGTACAGGCCTTCGGTGTAGGCGGGGACGATGGGCACGCCGGCGTCGATGGCCAGGATGCCGGCGCCTTTCTTGAACGTCCCGATGGCCCCGGTCACCGAAAGACGCCCCTCCGGGAAGATCACAACCGACCAGCGATCGGCGATGAGTTCCTTCAGCCGGTCGAGTGCGGGTCGAGCGCCGCCACCGCGCGGAATGGGAAACGCGTTGACGGTGAGCTGGGCCAGCTTCGCTTCCCATTTGTGCTTGAAGATCGAGTCGGCAGCCACCACCACCACCGATCGCTGGCGGTATTTGCGGGGCAGCGCTTGCACCATGACCACGCCGTCGAGCGCACTGGCGTGGTTGGACACGAAGATGGCCGGGCCGAGAAAAGCTTTGATCCGCTCTCGCCCATGGACCTCGACGCGGCAGAACGCATTCAGGAGCGGAAAGATGATGGCGTTCTGCAGCAGCGCCCGCGTCCGGCGGCCCCTCCGGGCCGCGGCCCACGCGGCAACATCAGCCGGCGCACTCACCATGCCCAACCCCTCGGCAGGTAAAGTAGCAGAAGCGATCGACCCCGTTTGTGCCCCGGCCCCGGAGGCCCGGCGCGAAGGAGTTGCAACCTGGCGAAAGCCGTGGCCTCGACCTCGCCGGAAGCGCTGCCGGTTCACCGGAACCTGGCCCTGGACCTGGTGCGGGTCACCGAGGCCGCCGCCCTGGCCAGCGGCGCCTGGATGGGGCGAGGTGACAAGAATTCGGCCGATGGGGCGGCCGTAGATGCCATGCGCCGGGTGCTCCAGCGCATGGAGATGGACGGCGTCGTCGTCATCGGTGAGGGCGAGAAGGACGAGGCGCCCATGCTCTACATTGGCGAGCGGCTGGGCACCGGCGACCCGCCCGAGGTCGACATTGCGGTCGACCCGATCGATGGGACGACGCTGCTCTCCAAGGGCCTGCTGAACGCGATCTCTACGATCGCCCTGGCTGGAGGCCGCGGTTCTCTCTACGACGCCAAGCATGTCTCGTATATGCACAAGCTGGCCGTCGGCGCCGAGGCCGCGGGATCGTTCAACATCAACGACCCGGTCAGCGTCAACCTCCAGCGCATCGCGCGCGCCAAACGGATGCGAGTGAGCAACCTGACGGTGGTCATCCTGGACCGGCCGCGGCATGAGGAGCTGATCAAGGAGGTCCGCGAGACGGGAGCCCGGATCAAGCTGATCAGCGACGGCGACATCGCCGGGGCCCTGATGACGGCCATCGAGGGCACCGGGCTGGATGTGCTGATGGGCATCGGCGGCGCCCCGGAGGCGGTGACGGCCGCCTGTGCCCTCAAATGCCTGGGTGGCGAGATCCAGTGCAAGCTCTATCCCAAGACGGAGCAAGAGCGCACCCGTGCCCTGGAGATGGGGGCGGATTTTGACCAGGTGCTAACCATCGACGACCTGGTGCGCAGCGACGACGTGTTCTTTGCCGCGACCGGGATCACCGACGGTGAAGTCCTGACGGGGGTGAAATACCACACCAACTGGGCCGAGACCGAATCACTGGTCACCCGCAGCCGGTCCGGCACCGTGCGCCGGATCCAGGCCCGCCATCACTGGGCGTACAAACAGCGGGAGTGGCTGGGCCTGCCCGAGGGATAGCCCTAGCCCGAATCCGGGCTCAAAAAAGACGAGAGCGGCGGGACATCACGTTGTCCCACCGCCTGAAGAGGGGATACCCGACATATACGCCGAGATCGGCAAAAAAATCAGCAATGATCGCTGGCTGCCAGCCCAGGGGCCGGGCACGGTCTAGGTCGGGACGCGCGTCTGGCTCTCGGCGGGGTTGAATGGTGAGAAAAGCGACTCGCCGCAGTTGTTGCAGTACCGCGAGCCCTCCGCCAGCAGCCGGTGGCAACGCGGGCAGAGCCGTTGTCCGCCGTCCACCGAGAAGACGAAGTCGGGCCAGGCATCCGCGTGCTCAGGGCCAGCCAGCGTAACCGTATTCAGAAGATCGTCGATCTCCTTCCCCACCAGCTCCTGCTTCTCGACCAGCACTCTTGCCAGGTGGTCGATCGCTTCCTTGTTCTTCGACATCAGCCGCCAGACGTCGACATAAGCGATCCCGAGGATCTGCGCCACGTCTTTGGCTTTGCTGGGGTTGTTGAGAATCGCACTCAACACGCTCGTTTCGCCTCCGGGGCCCGACGCCGCGGCGGCTCGTGAAATCAGGCGCTCCCCGATGACCTGAGCCCGCAGGCTATCCTGGTCGTCCCGATTGTCCGGTCCCATGCCGTACAGCCCGACCATCTCCGCCGCGTCCGTGGTGGCGCTCAACAGGTCCATGGAGACGCCGGTGGTGTTCTCGCCGTAGAAGACCCGCTCGACGGCGATACTCCCCAGGCCCCAGCGGATCTCGCCCGCGATCCGAGACCGGAACTTGGAGAAATTTTCCTCCGCGTCGACGGCCTGATGGTGGCCCAGGGTACGAGCACGCTTTCGGATCGACAAACGGACGGACTTCATATACGGGAGGTAGAAGCGGTTTGCCACCGCGTGACCGACCTCGTGGCGGGCGGTGGCCAGCGCCTCCCTCTCGGTGTACTTGACCGGTTCGGCGAGGCCGGCCTCGATGTTGGCCATGGACTCGCGCAGGTCATCCCAGATGACGCCCTCGCGGCCGTGCTCGAAGGCGTACATGAGGGCGACGGAGAGGGCCTGCTGAATCATCGCCGGCGAGTACCCCTTGGTGATCAGGGCGAACTCCTGGCGGAGCTCCGGTGAGTCGAGCGCCCGATCGTGCCGGATCCGCGCGAAGTAGAGGTCGGCGATGTCCTTGCGATCGTCCAGGTCCGGCATTTTGAAGATGATCTGCCGGCCGAACCGGCCGGGCCGCGTGACGGCCTCATCCAGGACCTGGGGGCGGTTGGTAGCCCCCATGAAGAAGATGTTGTAGCGGGGTGGTTTGAGTGGCGCGATGCGCAGGGGAATGGAGCGCTTCCCACCCAGCGGGACCCGCTGCGGAATGACGAAGCTGGCGTCGAGCAGACTATTGACGAGCTTGCGCGCATTGCGGCGCGTCCAGCCGGGGTTGTCCAGGCCGTCCATGACCACCAGCAGCATGTTGAGGGCCATCATGCCGCCCCCAAACATGCCGCCCATCATCCCGCCGCCGCCCATGCCGGCCCGGCGGCTGCCGAGGGCATCGAACTCATCGATGAAGACGGCACAGCCGCCCCACTTCTTGGCCCGCTTCTTGGCCATCCGGCTCATCATCAGCACCTTCAAAATGTCCATCCCGAGGAACATCCCTGCGAAGGACGCGCCGGAGGTCGTGATGATTGGCAGCTGCAGGCTGGAGGCGATGGCCTTGGCCAGCATGGTCTTACCAGTTCCGGGCGGCCCGACCATCAGGATGCCGCGCTCCACCAGCCCGCCCGATTGGACATACTTCCGCCCCTGTTCGATGAGGTGGAGGATCTTCTTCATTTCTTCGACCGCCGCTTGCTGGCCGCGCACATCCGAGATCTTGACCTGCCAGCTAGCATCCCCGGGGTCGGTGGCATCCAGGCCAATGCGGGCATATAGCAGGAAGGGGCCGAAGAAGATGGAGAACTGGGCGAGCATGATGACCAGGAAGTATCCGACGGTTGTCACGACCGTCAGGAGGAGACCGGGTAACTGCAGGGCGGCATCCTGCGGGTCCATCCTCATGACCAGCACGGTCACCCCGAAGTAGGCGCCTGTAATTAGCGACAGCCAGAGGAAGCGGCG
>DASQAY010000284.1:0-14700 GCA_035635515.1 Candidatus Eiseniibacteriota bacterium
CGCCTACCCCGACGCCTACGCCTACGCCTACGCCAACCCCAACGCCTACGCCTACGCCTACACCCACACCAACACCGACGCCGACACCCACGCCCACGCCGACACCCACGCCCACGCCAACTCCGACACCCTCCCCAACACCATTGCCGACGCCCTCACCGAGCTGCCCGCCCGGTTGGTTCGTCAACGGCAAGTGCACGCACTAAGTGATTTGTTGGCCTGAGCGCCGGCGCTCAGGCCGCAGCGCCGGTGGCCTCCCCCCAGTGCTCGGTAGCCCCCCCGCCCTTCGACTTGGCCCGATAGAGCGCCTCGTCCGCATGGGCGATGAGGAGCTCCGCCGTGTCGCCATCGTCCGGGAACACGGCGATCCCGATGCTGAACGCCAGGGCGATCTGGTCACCGACCAGGTTTGGATGCAACTGGATCAGTGCCTGCGCGATGCGCCGCGCCACCGTATCCGCACCATCCCGACCGGTATCGGATAGCAGGATCACGAATTCATCGCCTCCGTAACGGAACACGGGATCGCCGATGCGGCTGCACACCCGGAGGATATCGGCGGCCCGGCGCAGGACATCGTTGCCCACCTGGTGACCCAGCTTGTCGTTTACGGCCTTGAAACCGTCGAGGTCCAACATCATCACGGTCATGGGTCGCCCACTGCGGGCGGCCGGGCCGAGCCAGACCGGGACCTGCTCGCGGAAGGCCCGCAGGTTGTAGAGGCCGGTGAGCTCGTCAATCCGCGTCAGTCGGATCAGCCGGCGCCGTTCCCGCTCCCAGTTGTTAGTCAAGAGTGCGGCGTAGCCGTAGAGGACCAGCCGAGCCACGAAGCTGATCAAGGGCTGCGAGTCCACGCTGCGGGTCACATAGACGCTGACCAACGCCGTCGCCCCCGCCAGGGCAAGCGCGACGGGCAAAGGGAGGAAGAGGGCGCCTCCCAGGACGATGGCGAAGTAGAGCAGGCTCAGGTCCACGCTGCCGGCCAGGGCGGCCTGCAGGGTGGCGACCGCCGCCACCGTCGTCAGGAGGAATCCCAGCGCCAGGATGCGTCGCCAGCCGATCGCTCCCCGAAACTCGTCCGCGGTGAGCATGGCCTAGGCATAACGGTCGCTGCCGGTGCGAGTTGCGGCAGTCAGAGGACCAGGCGCACCGCCGAGACCGCCCCCAGCAGGATTCCGCCCAGGATCAGAGCGGCCACCGGGTGGGCACAGCCCAGGACAGCCCAGGGGGCCGCCAGGCCGAGGCCGCTCAGCGCTTCGCGAAGCGGGACGCCCGCCCCGATCGGGGTGTCGCAGCCGCGGCATCGCCCGCGCTGCAGGACATAGCTGACCAGCGGGACCAGCTCGCCCGGTGTCAATCGCCGCCCGCAGGCCCGGCAATGGGAAGGCGGCGCGACGATCGACTCACCTCGCGGCAGTCGATCTGCCGCCAGCTCCAGGAAGCTCCCCAGGGCCAGCCCCAGCGGAAGGAGCAGGACGGCGCCCAGCAGGTTGCAGAGCTGGTCGGCCACCCGCTGATTATCGGGAGAAGGCAAGAAGCCGCCGCCACGACCGGTTTCACCTCCATCACCAGGACCCTGTCGGAGAACCCAGCCTCAACGCCCGAGCCCCGCGCCATCGAGGCCTATTTCCAGGTGCTGATCGACCAGGGGGCCTCCGACTTGATCCTGACCGCCGGGGCGCCGCCGACGATGCGGAAGGACGGGCTCCTGCTTCCCATCGCGAACGGCATGCTGACTCCGGAGCACACGGCTGCCCTCACCCGCGAGGTACTGCCCCCAGAACGCTATGCGCTCTTCGAGCAGCGGACGGACATGGATTTCTCGTTCAACTGGCTGGGCCGCGCTCGTTTCCGGGTCAGCGCCTTCCGCCAGCGGGGCTCGATCGGCCTGGTCCTGCGGCTGATCCCATACCAGATCCCGACTTTCGAGCAGCTCGGCCTGCCGCCGATTGTGGCGCAGCTGGCCGCGTCCACCCAGGGACTCATCCTGGTGACGGGCCCGACTGGCAGCGGCAAGTCCAGCACCCTGGCCGCCATGGTCAACCGCATCCTGGCCGCGCGCGCCTGCCACGTGATCACCATCGAAGACCCGATCGAATATGTCTACCGCCACCAGCGCAGTCTGGTGGAGCAACGCGAGGTCGGCGCCGATGTAGCGACCTTCGCCGAGGCGCTGCGAGCCGCGCTCCGCCATACGCCGGATGTATTGCTGGTCGGCGAGATGCGTGACCTCGAAACGATCTCCGCCACCATCACCATTGCCGAGACGGGCCACCTCGTGCTGGCCACCCTGCACACCAACGACACCACCCAGGCAGTGGACCGCATGGTGGACGTGTTTGCGGCCGAGCAGCAGCAACAGGTTCGGGTGCAGCTGTCCAATACCCTGACCGCGGTGATCTATCAGCAGCTGCTCCCACGGAAGACCGGCAGCGGGCGAGTCGCCGCCTTTGAGGTGCTGCTCAACAACTACGCCGTCGCCAACCTGATCAAGGAGGGGAAGACGCGCCAGTTGCGCAATGTGCTGGAGACGGGCGTCAAGGACGGAATGACCACCATGGAGCGGAGCCTCAATGAGCTGGTGCGGACGGGGCAGATTGACCACGCCGTCGCCGCCGCCCGCGCCCTCTATCCCGCCGAACTGAAGTCGGCCGCGTCCGCCGCGTAGGTCCCCTCCCGATTCTTTCCCGCTCCCCTCTGGGGAGGGGCAGGGGAGCGGCGCAGGCGCAGCCGATTCTGTCTCCCTCCCCCTTGCGGGGAGGGCAGGGGTTGGGGGTGTTCGTTGCCGAGCAGGTTTGCGTCACAGGATTCTCCCTCCCCCTTGCGGGGAGGGCAGGGTGGGGGTGTTCGTTGCCAAGCAGGTTTGCGTCACAAGAATCTCCTCCCCCCCGGGTGCGGGGGAGGGTTGGGTGGGGGGTCTCGGCACGCGCCACGATCGCAGGTTTGCACCACTTGACTCGTTTGAAACGTTCGCGGAGATACCGATGAAGCCTGCCCTGTCCACCAGCGAGGCGGCCGCCTGGCTCGGGATCAGCAAGTCGACGCTCATTCGCGCCGTGCGTCGAGGCGAAATCCAGGCCGCCTTCTGGACGCCCGGCCGTCACCTGCGGTTCACGCCCGAAGACCTGGACCGGATCAAGGGGCAGCTGGAGTTCAAGACCCGGAGGGTGGCATGAGCGTCGCCAATCCGCTGCCGCCCAATCGCCCGTTCGTTGGCCAGAGTCCCCGCCGCGTCGGCGAGCTCTTGCTCGAAAGCGGGCTGATCACCCAGGAACAGCTGGACTGGGGTCTGGAACAGCAGAAGCAGACCCACCAGCCGCTGGGCCAGGTCCTGGTGGCAGCCGGTCACGTCGAGGAAAAGGCGCTCGCCGCGGTGCTGAGCCAGCACTTCAAGGTGCCGCTCATCGACTTCAGCCGGGCCCGCATCGACAAGGCGGCGCTGAGCCTCGTTCCTGAGTCGTACGCCCTCGAGCACCACGTGCTGCCGGTCCGGCTGGTAGATGACGAGCTGGAGGTGGCGACCATCGACCCGGGTGACCTGGCTCTCTTCGCGGAGCTCAAGGTGCTGACCCGGAAGAAGGTCCGACCCCTCCTGGGAGTGCGCTCTGAGATCGACGCCACCATCGTCCGCGAGTATCGCCTCTCGGCCGGCGTGGACCGGAATGTCCGCTCGTTCGAGGAAACGCTCCAGGCCGGCGGCATCAAGCGCGGCGGCCGCCGGCTGTCGGATGTCGCGCAGGACGCCCCCGTCGTTCAGATCGTCGACCTGATCATCTCGCAGGGCGTCGAAGAGCGGGCGTCGGACATCCACATCGAGCCCCAGGCGGACCGGCTGCGCGTACGGTTCCGCATCGACGGCGTGCTGCACGACGCCACCAGCCTGCCGGCGACGCTGGCCGCGCCGATCATCTCGCGCATCAAACTGCTGGCCAAACTCGACATTGTAGACAAGCATCGGAGCCAGGACGGCCAGATCCAGACGAGCATCGAGGGCCGGGCCCTGGACATCCGGGTGGGCACCATCGAAACCATCTGGGGCGAGAAGGTCGTCCTCCGTCTCCTCGAACGCGCCCGGTCCATCCTGCCGCTTGATCGGCTGGGCTTCGCGCCCGAGACCGAGGCCCAGTTCATGACCCTGATCCACTCGCCCTACGGCATGATCCTGGTCAGCGGTCCCACGGGGTCCGGCAAGACGACCACGCTGTATGCCGCGCTGAACGAGCTGGACCGCAACGAAACCAACGTGATGACCATCGAGGACCCGGTCGAGTACACCTTCGCCAACGTCAACCAGATCCAGATCAACCGCCTGGCCGGCATCACCTTCGCTAACGGGCTGCGGGCCATCCTCCGCCAGGACCCGGATGCCATCCTGGTGGGCGAGATCCGAGATAAGGAAACCGCCGAAATCTCGGTGCAGTCCGCGCTCACCGGCCACCTCGTCCTCTCCTCGCTGCACGCCACCGACGCCGTGGGCGCCGTGTACCGGCTCCTGGAAATGGGCATCGAGCCGTTCATGGTGGCCTCCTCGGTGATCGGGGTGCTGGCCCAGCGGCTGGTGCGTCGCCTGTGCGACCGCTGCAGCATCGAGAACACACCGCCGGTGGAAGAGATGAGCTTCTATGCCAGCCTGGGGGGTCGGCAGTTCAACTTCCGCCGCGGCACCGGCTGCGCCTACTGCTCCCACACCGGCTTTCGGGACCGGATCGGGATCTTCGAAGTGCTCCGCATGTCAGATGCCGTCAAGCGGCTGATCGTGAAGGAGGCGGCCCCCGAGGCGCTGCGGCAGCTGGCGGCCCAGGAGGGAATGCAGGCGCTGCGCCAGGCAGGCCTGATCAAGATCGACGAGGGAGTCACCACCATCGCAGAGGTCATGCGATCGGTGAACGTGGGGTGACATGCCGGCCTATGCCTACCGTGCTTACACCGACGAGGGTCAGAAGCGGAATGGCCAGATCGAAGCCCCCGGAGTATCCGCCGCGGAGGAGGCTCTCTGGCAGCAAGGGCTCAAGATCGTGCAGCTATTCCCGGCTCCGCCCAAGAAGACGATGGCGGACTACTTCCCCAGCCTGTTCCACATCTCGACTAACGACATCGTCCTCTTCACCCGGATGCTGTCGACCTTCGTCGGAGCCGGCATTCCGATGAGCCGGGCGCTCAGCACGATCGCCGAAGAGACGGGCTCGGTCCTCTTTCGCCGAGTCCTGCTCACGGTACTGGCCGACCTGGAGAAAGGGCAGAACCTCTCCGATGCCCTGGTCCGACACCCGGGCGTGTTCCCACCCCTCTACATCGACCTGATCCGGGTGGCCGAGCTGACCGGGAACCTGGAGAGCACGCTCAAGCAGCTGGCCGGCTACATGCGACGCGACATGTCCACGCTGCGCCGGGTGCGGAGCGCCATGGTCTACCCGGCGGTCATCGCCGTGGTCGCGGCGGTGGTCGTGGTGATCCTGGTCGTGTTCGCGATGCCGGCCTTTGTGCGCATCTTTGCCGAGTTCCATGTCCAGCTGCCGCTGGCAACCCGGATCCTGCTGGCCATCGTGGCCTTCATCCAGGCATGGTTCCTGGCCATCGGCGGAGTCATCCTGGCCGCCGTCGTGGCCGGGTGGCTCGCGCTTCGGACCACCCGGGGCGTCTACCTCAAAGATCGGCTGCTGCTGCGGACGCCGGTCTTCGGCGTCATCGTGCAAGCCGCTATCCTCAACCGCTTCTGCCGGACCCTGTCCGTGGTGCTCAAGGCCGGGGTGCCGCTTGGCCAGACCTTCGATGCCGTGGTGACCGGCACCGGCAACCTGGTCTACGAGCGCGGCCTCCAGACGGTCCGTGAACAGATGACCTCCGGGGAAGGGTTCGCCGGCCCACTGGCCCGGACGCGGCTCTTCCCGCCCATGCTCACCCAGATGGTCCGGGTCGGCGAAGAGACCGGAACGCTGGACACCTACCTGGAGCAGGCCTCCGACTTCTATGAGGAGGAGCTCGACTACCGGATCCGGGCGATGACCGCCTTAATCGAACCCGTAATGACGGTCATCGTCGGCGTCGTGGTTGGTTTCATCGCCGTTGCACTGATCTCCGCCATGTACGGCCTGGTGGGGGCGTTGAAATGAGTAGGATGGCCCGCGATCGTCATTTCTTCGGCTTCTCCCTCCCCCTTGCGGGGAGCCACTGTAGTCAGGGTCTGGACGAACTCTCCGTGGTCCCGGCCAACTCGCCCTCGCCCTTGCGGGGAGGGCGGGGAGGGGGTCTCGGCGAACTCTCCCTGCCCCCTTGCCGGGGAACAGATGCCGCTCAACGTGCTTCCGTGCCCGCGGCAGCGTTTCGGATGGGCAGCCTTCGCAGCCGCCAGGGTATGACCTTTATTGAGGTCCTGATCGCCGTCGCCCTGCTGGGCGTGATCGTCGTCACCATGATGGCCGGGCTTTCGTCCATCGCGTTGGCGACCGGGCATCACCGGCAGCAGACCACGCTCGATCTCCTGGTGCGCTCTGAGGCCGAAGACTTGAAGAGCAAGCTGTATAGCCCGAGGCCGGCGAACTACGCCACCATCTCGGCGCCTGGATACACCTTTTCCATCACCCAGGTGCTGTACTGGGATCCGGCGTCCGGAACGTGGACCGCCATAACGGACAACGGCCTGCAGCAAATCTCGGTCACCGTCACCGCACCGGGCGGCGGGAGCGAGCAGATCATCGTGCTGAAGGTGCAGCCATGAGCGTTCACAGTCCCCTCCTCTCTGGGCAGCGGCCGCTATCTCGCCCCCTACCCTCTGGGGAGGGGCAGGGGAGGGGATCCCGGCCGCGTAGTGGCTTCACGATCATCGAAGCGGCCATCGGGTTGCTGGTCCTGGCGCTGATTACCGGCGCGATGGCCAGTACCTTCCTGGTTGGTTACACCGTCATCAACAAGGAGGCTAACCAGGTGTCGGCCGACGGCGCGCTCAGCTCGGTCAGCTTGAGCCTGTTGCGCGACCTCAGCAGCGCCACGACCATCACCTCGACCGGAACGCTTACGCCGGGTAGCGGCAACTCGCTGGTGGTGATCGCCGGCCTGCCACCCACGACAGTGGCCTATCAGATCGACGCCCAGGCCAATCTGACCCGCTCGGTTGCCGGAGGCGCCACTTCGGTCGCCGCCCGTGGGCTGCAGAGCCTGGCGCTGGCCACCGCGGGATGCCAGCTGACGGTCACGCTTACCCCGAAGGCCATCGCCGTTGCGCAGACACTTCGGGTGACCCAGCGAATCGGAGCGACGGGATGCTACTGAACTCGCGCCGGCGCCGTGGGCAACGCGGCCAGGCCCTCCTGCTGGTCCTGGTTTTCATGGCGGCGTTTCTGATCCTGACCTGGGCGGGTCTCACCCTGGCCGCCGCCAGCTTCCTCGACCTGAGCTCGGTCCAGGCGGACACACGGACCACCGTTGCCCTCGACGCTGGACTGGCCTACGGAATGGAAGCCCTCGACCTGAAGACCGGGAACGGCTGCAACACACCCAAAACCCCGGCCCCATTACTCGTGAACTACCCCAGCGGCGCCATCACCGTGAACATCACGATCACCAAAGGAACCCCCTGCAAGGGGAACGGCGCCAACTTCTCGTACCACGTCAGCTCCCCGAGTACCAGCCATACCCTTGACGCGCTGGTCACCCAAACGGGTGGCGTGATGGTCATCACCTGGGAACACTTTCAGTGACGCCGGTCTGTGCTATCGAGCTCGATGTCCGTGAGCTCAAGGTCCTGCAGCTGGGAGATGGGGGCGCCGTGCATCACGCCCACAGCCTGCTGCCGGACGGCGCCTACCGCGAGGGCATGCCGACTCGCATCTTGATGGAGGTCCTCCTGGAGACCCTCGCCGGCAGCGGCGTGACGGCCCGGTGGGCCCGGGTCGCCATCTCGGATGCCGGGGTGGCGGTTCGCGATTTCCGCATGGCGCGGATGCCCGAGGCCGATCTCCAGTCGGCGGTGATGTACGAGGCCAAACGGCTCATCCCGATGGACCCCGGGGACGTGTACTACGCCTGGCACGCAGCCCCCAGTGGCGGACAGCTTGCCATCTACCTGGCGGCGGCCAGGCGGGACATGATCGACGGCCTGGTTGCCGCCGTGGCGGCGGCCGGGCTGCAGGTAGAGCGGGTGGATCTCCGGGCCCTAGCCCTGGCCCGTGCCATTGGCGTGCCCGACGGCCTGATCCTGGACTGGGGACACGGCGAGGCGACCCTGGTGCTCCAGGTGGACGGACGGCCCCGGTTCTTTCGCACGGTCCAGCTGGAAGCGAGTCCGGTCGACAGCCTCGCCACCCACCTGGAGGAGCTCTCGTTGTCGGTTGAAGCGCTGCTCAAGTTCAGCCGTTCGGCCGACCCCCAGCTGCCGGTGGGCCCCACCACCCCGCTATATCTGACCGGCCTGTTCGGCATGGTGCCGGAAGCGATCGAGGCAGGCCGCACTGGCTTCGCCTACGAGGTCCGCACGCCGGAGGTGGTCGGCGAGTGGCCGGCCGACTTTTCCTGGCATCTCCACGTAGCCGGCCTTGGCCTCCTGCAACCGGCGACCTGGCGAGGCCGGCTCACGCCGGCGGCCTCAGAAGGACAGAGGCGTGCGGCGGCCTGACCAGTCGAAAGTGGCCGTGGCGGTGGACTTCGGCCCACCGGCCCAGGTTCGGCGCTCCCGCCGCCCGATTGTGCTGGGCGGGCTGGCTGCCGCGCTGGCGGTATTCGGGATCGCCCTGGCCGTCACACAGCTGCTACTCCGCTGACTACACCCGTTACCTCCGCCGCAAGATTGCGACCCTAGGCTCGCTATAGACCAAGGAGGTACAGAACGACCCATGCTCACTAGGATTGTTTCGCAAGCGCGGAGGCGCTCTCGGCAAACCCAGGGTGGCTTCACGCTCGTGGAGCTCCTGGTGGTTATCACGATCCTCGGCGTGCTCGCGGCGATCGTCCTCTTCAACATCTCGGGCGTCAGTGCCAGCGCGGCCTGCAACGCCATGAAGACCGACGGCGCCACGATTCAGTCAGCAGCCGACCTGTACTACAACAACACGGGCAACTATCCGGATACGGTGGCCGACAAACCCGCCCCGCTCGCCACCGAAGGCGTCGACATCACCAAACTGAAGACCGCGAACTTGCTGCACCAGGCTCCGCCCGCTACCGAAGCCTTCACCTACCTGGCGTCGCCAAACGGCACGGTCCACGGTCAACTCGTTCCAGACGTCCCGGCCTGCCGATACAACTAACATCGGGAACTAAGTCAAGCGCGGTTCGGCCGGCCCTGGGGCCGGCCGAACGCATTTCTGGAGGCTCCTCTTCTCAAAGCTCCCCCGGTTTCAACTCGCCCTTCGCCTGCGGGACCTAGTTCTCCCTCCCCCTTGCGGGGAGCCACTGTTGTCAGGGTCGCGGGATTTCCCGCGTGGGCAGGGCGGGGTGGGGGTATTTCGCGCAGTGCGGCCCGGATGCCCTCGAATACCTCTCGACGTGCTTGCGTGCCCGCGGCAGCGTGTCGTGGGAGCATACGAAGATGGACGTCGAGGTCGACGCATCGCTCCTCGCCCGACGGGGACTGACCCGCGAACAAGTCGGCTGGCTCGGCGAACAGGACCTTGACCGCGCGCTCCTCCTTGGAAGCAGGGGGCGGCTCCACCCCTATCTTCCGGTAGTCGACAGCCGGCGAGTCGACCGAGCCTATGCCTGGGATGGGATCGGGCAACCCTGGTTCATTCAGGTCAAGGGAACCGGCGCTCCGCGTTCGGATGGCCGTTATAGCTGGAGCATCCCGGCTGCGCACTTCACGCCTTACGAGCGGTTCCTTGTCGTCCCCAGCATCATTGACGTCGCCGGTGGCCGGCTCCGCGATCCGGTCTGGTGTGTCCCGGCGGCCGAGCTGATGCGACTGGCCAGCCATGGGAACGACAGTGCGACGGGTGCGGTGCTGGAGATCACGGCCTCGCCGACCGGTCACGATGCGATGAGCCGCTACCGAACGACCCTGGCCACGCTCTGGGAGGAACTGGCGCCTTCCCCGCGACTGCCGGCCGAGGCCGCCACGCCCCTCGAGTTTCCAGCGCTACACCAGGAGCAGGGCGCCTTCTACGAGCTGTCGCAGATCGTGGAGCTTCTGCGTGGGAGCGAAGACGACCTGCTGCCCTTCCGGCCGGCCAGCGACATCGCCGGCCGCGACCTGCTGATCCAGCGCGTGGATTCTTTCCGCGCGCTGTACATGCAGATCAAGGGCACCGGTCGCCTGGCCGAGCGCGACAGTATCCGCCACCTGGTGCGCCGGCGCACCTTTGTCCCGGCGGAGGACTTCTGGCTTGGCTTCTACTATTTCGACTTGCACCTTGGGCACTTCTTCCCCGACTGCTGGCTCGTGCCGTCTCTGCAGTTCGCTCGCCGGACGGCGGATCAGCGCGACGCCACCGTGCTGACTTTCGAAACCCAGCTGACGGAGGAGCGGGATCGCTGGCGGGAGTTCCGCCACCCGATCACCGAGCAGGCAGCGGTTCTCCGGGCCGCGCTCACAAGGCTCTAACTCGGGAGGGGGTTCTTATCCCCTTCCTCGCTATTGTCCCCGCCCCCCGAGAGGGGTAGGGGGCGTTACTGCAAATACGGTTCCGGTCTTCCGCAGGTTAGGACGGTCCGATGGACCATCGGTAGACTGCGCCCGTGGAGACAGCACCGGCCGTTTTCGAAATTGGCTTCCTCCTCTTGCTGGCGGCAGTGGCTGGCTGGGTGGCGCGACGCTTCGGCTTGCCGGCTGTCCTGGGGTATCTGGCGACGGGCCTGCTCGTTTCGCCATTCACGCCTGGATACGTGGCTGATCGCCACCAGCTGCAGGTGCTGGCCGATGTCGGTGTCGTACTTCTCCTCTTTGAGGTGGGCATTGAGATCGACCCATTGGAGCTGGGTCGCGAACGGGGGCGCCTGCTGCTTTTTGCCCCTCTTCAAACTGTTCTGACAGCGGTCCTGGCCGGAGTGGCCGGCCTTCTCGTTGGGCTGCGCCCCCAGGGAGCAGTCCTGTTCGGCCTTTGCCTTGCTCTCTCGTCCAGTGTGGTAGTGGTCAACATCACGCGCAGCCGCCGCCGGACGACGGATGCCGGCACTGATGCGACGCTCCTCCATTGGAGTGTGCTCCAGGACCTGGTCGGGGTGGCCCTGGCGATCGCGGCCTTGATTGCCCTCGGCCTGGAGGCGAGATCTGGGCCGGTTGCTATCGCGCTGACCGTGCTCTACATCGCGCTGGTCGTCGCCGCCGCTGGAATCCTGCCCGGCGTGCTCCGCCGGTTGCGGGGCGAGCACGACCTGTTCCTGATCGTCTCCGTGGCCAGCGCCCTGGTCCTGGCCGGCGTTGGGGCCCTGGTCTTCGGAATCCCGCTGGCGCTGGCGGCGTTCGTCTCTGGTCTGGCCATTACGGAGAGCCGAGAGGCGACGGAGGCCCGCGAGCGGCTGCTGCCGTTTCGCGATGTTTTCGCCGTCCTGTTCTTCGTCGCCATTGGAGCGTTGATCGATCCCGGCGCCCTCCGTCAGGGAGTTGGGTGGCTGGGTCTCCTGCTCGGGCTGGTGATTGTCACCAAGCTGGTGCCGACCTACCTGCTGGCCCGGCTGGGCCGCCTACCCGGACGAGCGGCACAGGTCGCGATCGGCCTGGGTCAGATCGGAGAGTTCAGCTTTGTACTGGCAACCATCGGCGTCGCTCACAGCGTGATCCCGAGCGAACTCTACGCCGCCATGCTGGCGGCGGTTGTGCTGACGATCGCCGCGTCTACCGTGCTCGTCCGGCTGGCGCGCTAAGCGATCTTGGCCGTGTCTTCGTCGGAGACCCCGGCGATCCGCTGCGGCAGCGACGAGGTGGCGAAGGCCGCCACCAGCCGCGGGTCCCACTGGGTTCCCGAGCCTTGCGCCAGGATCTCCAGCGCTTTGGCGACCGTGAAAGCCTTGCGGTAGGGCCGGTCCGTGATCAGGGCGTGGAAGCCGTCTGCCACGGAGACGATGCGCGCCATCATGGGGATGGCCGGACCCTGGAGCTTGTCGGGATAACCCGTCCCGTCCCAGCGCTCATGGTGGTGGCGGATGGCGGGGGCCAGGACCGGCGCCGGCCGGAAGGGGCCGGCGATCTCGGCCCCCAGGATGGTGTGCTGCTGGATCTGGGCGAATTCTTCGGGCGTGAGTGAGCCCTGCTTGGTGAGGAGCTCCTCCGGGAGGCCGATCTGCCCGATGTCGTGGAGGAGACCCGAGTGGTACGCGACCTCCTGGTCCTCGGCGTCGAGGCCGATCAGGCGGGCGATCGCCTGGGCCGTGACCGCTACCTGGTCGTCGATGGGCGTCTTGGACTCGGACGGGTTCTCCCGCTTGACCAGTTCGCGCAGGCTGGCCTGGGTAGAGTGCATTTCGCGCCGCAGCTCACGCAGACGCAGCAACGCGCGCACGCGGACTTGCAGGTCGCGCATCGGGATGGGCTTGACGATCAGGTCATCGGCGCCGGACTCCACCATCTTGGGCCGTTCCGGCCGGGGGTCGAAGCCGGTCATCATCAGCACCGGGATATCCCGGGTGGCCGGGTCGGCCTTCAATCGCCGGCACGCCTCGTGCCCGTTCATGGTCGGCATCTCCACGTCCATCAGGATCAGGTCCGGCTGGAGACGCTTCGCCGCCGTCAGCGCTTCGGCGCCGTCAGCCGCGCCTTCGGTCCAGAAGCCCAGTGTGGAGAGCATGCTCCCCATGGCATCGCGGCTGGGGCCGTTGTCATCCACGACGAGGATCGAGCGGCGCTCCGGCATCGGTCCGGAGGGCTTCGCATCCACCGCTGGTACGACGTAGGAACCGCCGGCTTCCTTCGTTGCTCTGACTGTGGAGCGTCGCGTCACACAACAGGACGACGCGTCCCTGGCCCGCCAGCTTGGGCTGCTGTCGGTGGATGAAGTCGCTCGCGCCATCCAGCGCCATCCCGAAGTCGTCCGCCGTCACGCCCGCAGCGGTCGCCTGCCTGGCGAGCGGGTCGGCCGCGGTTGGTTCTTCCGCCGAGAACGGCTGGTCGCGGCCGGCTACCCCCAGTTCGCGGTGGCGACCGCCGAGACCACCGCCTCCCTGGGTCCCAGTTTCCTCGCCGCGCTCAGCGAGGCTGGCATGGATGCCCTGCAGTTGGGTAGCGAGCGCGAAATCTTCGAAGCGGTGGCCCGCCGGCTGGCGACGGTGGGGCTCGGCTCCTGGTACTTCCTGGTGGTGCCCGACGGCTCCGGCCTTCGGATCGCCTATGCCCACCCGCTTCATCCGACGGGCGAGGAAGATCCGCAGTCGGTTGGTCGAATCCTGTCCTTTGAAAACATTCCAAACCTCCAGCGAACCTGTGAGACCCGGCGAGCCCAATACCTAGGCGATTCGGCCGAGATCGTGAAGCGGGTGGAGGCGAATCTGCCGCCTGGCCAACACACCGACGCCGCGACGGTCGCCCGGCAAATGGAGCTGCGGACCGCCATCTCGGCACCGATGGTCGCGCGCGATCGCTTGCTGGGCGCCATCACGGTCAGCGGTCCCAACCTGCGCCCGGCTGACCTGCCGGCCGTGACGGCGTTCGCCAACCAGACGGCCGCCGTTGTCGAGGCCACCCGACTGCTGACGGAGGCTCGCGCCTCGGAAGAAGCGATGGTGCAGACCCTGGGCATGGCCGTTGACCTGCGCGACCAGTCCGGCCACCACGCCAGCGTGCATGTCCGGCTCCTGGAACGCTTCGCCAAGCACCTCGGCATGGATGGCGCGGCCCGGCGCCGGCTGCACTACACCCTGCTCCTCCAGGACCTTGGCAAGCTGGGCATCCCCGACGCCATCCTCCGCAAACGGGGCCGCCTGGCACCAGAGGAGCGCGCCGTGATGATTTCCCACCCGATCCGAAGCGCCGAGATCCTGGAGCGCTTCCCGCCGCTCGCGCACCTGGCGCCCCTGGTGCGCGCCCATCATGAGTGGGCCAACGGGGAGGGATATCCCGACGGCCTCAAGGGCGAGGCGATCCCGTTCGAGACCCGAGTCGTGGCGGTGGTGAACGCTTTCTTCAGCATCACCTTTGACATGCCCGGATTCGCGATCACCGAGCTGCCGGCGGCACTGGAGGAGCTGGAGCGTTTTGCCGGCATCGGGTTGGATCCGGCGCTGGTGCCACCGTTCGTGCAGATGATCCGCGAAGCTGCCGCCAGCCAGCCTGCCTGGTACGCACAGCTGCTGGCCGAGATGCAGAAGGGCCATCAAGCCCCTCAGCCCACCACCGGCGGGCCTCGCGACGTCCTGACCGTAGCTGACTCGCGCGAGCTCCGCATCATCCATCGGGTCGGCCAGGAGATTGGCGCCGTCCTCGAACTCGACGTTCTCCTGGCGCGCATCGTGGACATCGTCCGCGACGTGGCCGGCTACTACCGGGTCTCCCTCATCCTGCCCACCGATGACGGACGGTTGGGGGTCGGGGCCGCCAGCGGGCAAGCCTCGCCGGGCCAGGACCTGAGAGAGCCTGCCGGCAGCGGCGTGGCGGAGTGGGTGTTCGCCCAGGGCCAGCCCTTGATCATTCCGGATGTGACCGTCGATCCCCGCTATACCGGTACGGACTCGAGCGTCCGGTCCGAGCTGGCGTTTCCGTTGACCAGCCGCGGCCGGGTGATCGGCGTGCTGGACGCGGAAAGCCAGTCACCTGACGCATTTACCCAGGGCGATCTCACCCTG
>DASQAY010000285.1:0-6296 GCA_035635515.1 Candidatus Eiseniibacteriota bacterium
CGGCCCTGTCAGTGGGGTTGCCGGGGCGGCGCTCGTCACCTGGTGCACGATACGCGATCTACTGGTTGAGTTTGTCTGCCAGGGCCTGGTCCGCTGCCTTGGTGGCGTCGGCCACGCTGGCCCGCCCGGTAAAGATCTTGGCCAGCATGTCCTGCAGGATGTTGTTGCTCTCCACGCTCGCCCAGTTGGGACTGTTGGGCACGAACCAGCTCCGGGCGGCCGCCGCGTCGGCGACCGACAGGACCGGGTCGCTCGCGTGCAGGTTCAGCAGGGTGGTCGAGTTCGGAATCACGCCTCCCTGCACGGCCAGCTGGGTCTGGTACTTGCTTCCGGCCAGCAGCTTGATGTAGTCGAGGGCGAGCCCCTGGTGCTTGCTCTTGGCCGCGATGCCGAGATTGGATCCGCCAAGGAAAACCGGCGCGGCCTTTGACGCTCCGGGAATCGGGAAGACCCCCAGGTTGTCTTTCAGCGCGGGCTTATCTTTGGCGATCACGCCGTAATGCCAGCCGGCCTCGATCACCATGGCGGCCTTGCCCGCCTCGAACACCGAGTCATCCTTCGTCTCGTCACCGTCGCCCGGGGCGGTGCCGACCTTGCTCCGCATGTCCTTTACCCAGCTCAGCGCCGACTGGGCGGCCGAATCTTCGAGTGTCCCGGCCCACTTGCTCCCCGCTTTCGTGGCGATGTTGCCACCCGAGTCAAAGACCCAGGAGAAGATGGCGTACCAGTCCTTGCCCGGCAGGTACAGCGCCGAGAAGCCCGGCACGCTGGCGTTGGCGGTCATCAGCTTTTGTCCGTCGGAGATCAGCTCGTCACGGTTGGCCGGAGGCGCGGTAATTCCCGCCTTGGCAAACAGGTCCTTGTTGTAGATGACCACGCGGTCGCCTGCGTAGTAAGGAACGCCATACAGCTTGCCATCGAGGGTGCCGGCTTCTTTCAGGCTCTGCAGCCAGGTATCTCCGCCCAGGCTGGATTGTTTGCTACTGAGGTCCTTCAGACCGCCCGCCGACGCAAACCCCGAGACCAGCGTGTTGCCCATTTCCAGGACATCCGGTGGGCTCTGAGTGCTCAGCGCCGTGTTGGTCTTGTCACTGATCCCGCCCCACTGCTGCAGCTCCACATTCACCGTGACGCCCGGATGCGCGGCCTGGAACTCGGTGTTGAGGGCGCTGATCACCGAATCCGGCGCGCTCCCGTTCATCAGCCACACGGTCAGCGGCCCGGGATCCGCGGTGGGTGCGGTGGCCGTGGTGTTGCCACAGGCGGCAGCGACCAGCGCAACCCCCAGCGCGACGATTCCGACAACGACGTTACTTCGCTTCATTGAGTTTCTCCTTCCCTTCTCTGTTGAGCCAGCGCCCGGACGTCGAATTGGTTCTTTGTTCCGCGTTGGTCATCACCCTCCCTTCCCCTACTCCCATACGTCAGATCGGTGTCTCCAGCGTGGTCGCCCCTGCCCGCAGCGGCAGTCCGCGCCGGGCGCTGGTGATGGCCCGTCCGTTGCGGCTTCGCGATGGCAGCAGTTCCGTCACCAGCCGGTAGCGGTCGCCGCGATAGATGGAGCGGACGAACTCGACCGTCCGGCCGGATTCGGCCACGGTAGTCCGCTCGAAGAGAAAGGCCGGCGAGTGCAGGGGCACCGTCAGCAAGGCCGACTCTTCCTCGTTCGTCACGGTCGGCTCGATCGTCTGGGTGCCGGACCCGATCACGATCCCGTAGCGCTCCTCCAGCAGGGCATAGAAGGAGTGGTTCTCGAGGTCCGCTTTCGACAGACCAGGAATGAGGGCCTCGGGCACGTGGAGCACCTCGAGGGCCATGGTTTCGCCATCGGCGAGACGCAAGCGAGTCACCCTGACGATGCGCTCCTCGGGCGAAACCTGCAGCCGGCGGGCCAGGCGGGCACCCGCGCTGGTGACGGTCAGGTCCACCGTGCGGCTGCCAGGGATCATTCCCCGCCGGCGCATGTCCTCGGTAAAAGAGGTCAGGGTAAGGGGCTGGGCAATCTTGGGCTCGGTGACAAAGGTGCCAGCCCCGTGCCGGCGGCTCAGCTGGCCATCCCGGACCAGCTGGTCGATGGCCGCCCGGACCGTCAGGCGGGAGACGCCCAGCTCCTGGCTGAGCAGCCGCTCGGAGGGGATGGCCTGTCCGATGGCCAGCGCCTCGATCAGGTCGAGGACCCGTTCGCGGGCCTCGTCTTGCTTTCCCAACGACCCTTCCCTTACCAGTGGTATAGCCCTCTTTGCCGGGCGACCGCGCAATCTAAGCACAGGTGGGCCGGCTTGTCAATACCACTGCAAGTCGGGGACGCTACTGGGCTGCCCTGTAACCGAGGGGCGCTAGGCCAGGCGCTCCTTTAGCCAGTCCGCCATCAGCGGCCGGTACTTGTACGGAATGTTGTTGCAGACGTGGTTGCCGTCTGGGTACATCACCAGGGTGGCGTTGGGCGCCTCGCGCGCGATGCGCTCGGCCTGCGCCGGCGGAAAGAGCCGGTCGCGAGCGCCATGGATCACTAGTAGCGGTTGGGTCACCTTGTCGAGGACACCCTCCAGGTTCAGGGTGTAGGCCTTGCGCTTGGCCTCCGACTCGTCGGCGGACTTCGTGTAGAAGACGTACCCGCCCTTGGTGAGGGGGTTGAGGGCTTCCCAGCAGTCCCCCAGGTTGTACGGCCCGGCCAGGCCGACCACCGCCCGAACCCGCTTTTCGTTCGCCGCCGCCCGCGGGCCGTAGATCGCCCCCATGCTGATCCCCATCAGCCCGATCCGTCCCAGGTCCACGCCCAGGTCCCGGTGCTCGAGATAGTCGATCACGGGCGAGATGACGGTCTCCCAATTGGCCCGGATCGCGAAGTGGACAGAGTTCTCGGACTGGCCCGGGCCGTCAACAGTCAGGGTCGCCATCCCGCGGCACAGGAATTCCTCCTCGATGGCGAACAGTTCCTCCTTCGATGAGTCGAGCCCCGGCACGAGCAGGACCAGGGCCGGGCGCCGCGCTTCGCGGGGACGGCGCAGGTGGCCGGGGATGATGTGGCCCTCGAACGGAATCTCCAGCCGCTCTCCTGGTGGATCCAGGTGGGGCAGCGCCCGCCGGTACACGGACACCGACAGGTCGCGCAGGTCGTTGTGCAGCTGTCGGTCTTCGAACCAGAGGAACTTTCCCAGGTGATAACACCAGGCCGCGGCCTGATACGCGCGCATCGCCGACACGGTACGGCCGTGCTCCTCCGCCCCACGACCGAGCGCCTCGTGGACGGCGCCGGTCGCTTTCCAATTTGGACCCCACTCGGCCCACTCGGTTGTCCGGGCCACCGTCTCGTCGAAGTCGTTGACATCGATCCCGTTGGCCGTAAAGCGCGGCCGCCAATGATGGGCGGCCACCTGCACCCGATTGGGCATCTCCGCGTTCATCACGGCACCGCCGCCCCCACGCCGATGGCGGCTTCCAGGCTGGAGCCCAGGTCGTGGAGCAGCACGGTCGCGCAGTTCCGCCCTGGGAGGCCCGACACCGAACCGCCGGGGTGCGTGCAGGCGCCCGTCTGATAGAGGGCGGCGACCGGCGTCCGGTAGGACGACCAGCCCGCGACCGGGCGGAAGTAGCCGCTCTGCTGGGGCGTGCTGGCGCCGCCGTGACACGAGCCGTGCCAGTTCGCCGGGTTCCGGCGCTCCAGGTCCAGCGGACTGTTCACGTACCGACCCAGGACGATCCGCTCCGACAGATTGGTGGTGAGGCAAGCCAGCTGTTCGAACAGGCGGGCAGCCACCTCGTCCTTGACCTGGTCCCAGTGTTCCGGCCCTTCCGCCAGCTGGTACGGAAGAAAGCTGATCAGCTTGAGGGTGTGCTTCCCGGCCGGCGCCCGGGTTGGATCGATCACCGTCGGCGTGATGGCTAGGAGGACCGGATCGTCGAGATCGAGCCGCCCGGACCGGAATGCCGCCAGCATCCGGTGAAGCGACGCCAGCGACTCCATCCCGCCCATGGTCACGCTCTCCAGCGGCCCCGACTCGGCCTTGAAGCGGGGCGCCTCGCTCAGGGCGTAATGGCTGGCGAACATGGTGACGCTCGGTTGCCAGCGGGCGATGCCCGTCAGGTACTCGGCTGGCAGGTTCTCCTGGCCGACGATGTCCGGCAGATGCCGGATGTGGATGCTGGAGACGACGGCGTGGGACGCCCGATAGGCGGAGCCATCCGCCGTCACCACGCCGGTAGCGCGCCCATCCTCGACCACGATGCGGGTCACCGGCTTGTCCGTCAGGATGGTTCCCCCGTTCTCCTCGATGATCCGCGCCAGGGCCAGCGGCAGCCGGATCGATCCGCCCTCCGGCAGGATCCAGCTGAAGCGCTGGCGGCCGGCCACCAGTGAAAACGCCAGCAGCCCGGTCTCCGGCTCGTCCAGCGGGTGCAGGGTCATGAACGCGATCCAGGCAAAGAAGGCCCGCACGTGGTCGTCCTCAAAGCGTTCGGTGATCACGTCGAGGGCGGTGGCCCGGCGAATCGCGAGCATGTGGTCCCCCATCGCGGCGGCCCGCGTCCTGGCGGCTACCTCGAGCGGCGGCCGCGGTGGATTCTCGCGCTCATCGTTGACGATGGGCGCCATCGCCTGCCAGTCGGCGAGCAGTTGCCGGTAGGCCTCGGCGTCGGACGTCGAGAACCTGGCCAGCTCCGCGCAGGTGCGATCGAGGTCGCGCCACAGGGTGATGCTCCGCCCGTCGCGAAAGGGCATGGTGAAGACCGGGTCGGGAGCGAGATAGCGCAGTCCGTACTGGTCCAGGTGCAGTTCATCGTTGCGCATCAAGGGATTGCTCTGGATGAGGTTATGGGCCGTGGCGCAGGGATCATGGATAAAACCTGGCAGGGTCAACTCCTCGCAGGTGGTGTCGCCGCCGATCCGAGGCGACCCTTCCAGCACCAGCACCTTGAACCCAGCCCGCGCCGCGTAGGCCGCCGTCAGCAAGCTGTTGTGGCCGGCGCCGGCCACCACGATGTCCCACTCGCTCATCCAGTGGCCCCCAGGTAGAGGCGGCCCATCTCGGGGTTGTCCAGCAAGGCCGAGCCTGGCCCCTCGAGCCGGATGCGGCCGCTTTCGAGCACCACGCCATGACCGGCCAGGCCAAGCCCCGACCGCGCGTTCTGCTCCACCAGCAAAATCGTCCGCCCCGCCTGGTTTAGGGCGCGGATCGTCTCAAAGACGACGGTGCGCGTCTTCGGATCGAGGCCCGTCGACGGCTCGTCGAGGACGACGAGCGCCGGGTCGAGCATCAGCGCCCGGGCAAACTCCACGATCTTCTGCTGCCCGCCGGACAGCGAGGCGGCCGGCTCGTGGCGACGCTCACGGATGATCGGAAAGGTCTCGCAGACCTCCTGGAGGCGGCGCGCCACCAGCGCCCGATCATGCACCGTGTAGGCGCCCATGCGCACGTTTTCCCAGACACTCATGGTCGAAAACAGGCTTCGTTCTTGGGGGACCTGGACGATGCCGCGGCGCAGGATGGCGCGGGGGCTGAGGCCAACGATCGACCCGCCGCGGAAGCGAACGCCGCCGAGCCGCGGTCGCAGCAATCCGCTGACCACCCGCAGTACGGTCGACTTGCCGGCCCCGTTGGGGCCGACGATGCAGGTGATGGCGCCCTCCTCCACCGTGAGGGTGAGCTGGTGCAGGATGTCGCCGCCTCCATAGCCGGCCGTCACGCCTTCCAGTTCGAGCAGGGCGGCCACCTCAGGCTCCCAGGTACGCGTCGAGGACGGCCGGATTCGCGCGCACCTCGTGGGGCTTGCCGCTGGCGATCACCCGGCCCTGGTGCAGGACGACGACCTCGTCGCACAGCTTCATCACGAAGCCCATGTTGTGCTCGACCAGCAGAAAGGTGACGCCCTGCCCATTGAGCTGCCGGATGTGGTCCGCGATCCGTTCCAGCACCACCGGGTTGACGCCGCCGGCGGGCTCGTCGAGCAGCACCAGCTCGGGCCTGGCCATCATCACTGCGGCCAGCTCCAGCAGCTTGCGCTGGCCATACGACAGCGCGCCGCCCAGCGTGCCGGCGACCTGGCTGATGTCCATGGATTCGAGCATCTCCATCGCCCGGTCCTGCTCGTGGCTCCACTGCCGTTGGGACAGCAGGGCCCGCCAGCCGGCCCGGCGGACCGGCACCAGCATGTTCTCGAGGGTGGTCAGCCGGGGAAAAATGCGGGCCAGCTGGAAGGTGCGCCCGATGCCCAGGCCGTAGATCTGGTCCGGTGGGAGCCCCGCGATCGACTGGGATTTGAACAGCACGTCGCCACTGTCCCGCGGAATGAAGCCGGTC
>DASQAY010000286.1:0-14097 GCA_035635515.1 Candidatus Eiseniibacteriota bacterium
CTTGCTCAATCCGTGATTCTGGACCGCCCGACTGCTCGAGCCAGGTCCGGGCCAGGAGCAGCGCGTCCCCGTGGCGTCCGGCAGCCCCATACAGCACGGCGAGCGCCCGGTTGGCGAGCGTAATAAGGCCTCGGTCGCCCAGGCTGCGCCCAATCGCGAGGCCCTCCTCGGCCAACCTGATGCGCTCCTCGACGGAGACCGGGTCAGTCCCTGACAGGCCTTGTCCGAACGGCTCGCTGCCGGTCCAGAGTCGGGCGACGGCGCCCTTTGCCACCAGCAGCCGGCCGCGGCTCAGCTGGTCCCGTGCCAATGCCATACCGGCAGCGATCAGCTGTTCTACCGTGGCGCCGTCCGGGCTGCGCGTAAATGCTCCCGGGCTGAACGCCATCAACCAGGCCATCTTCCAGTAGAGCCGGGTTCGATCCTGCGCGGATGCGTCGGTGGCCGGGAGCAGCCCCAGCGCCCGCTCGAACGCGGCGATCGCCGAATCGCCGTGGTAGGCGGAATCGTGGTCGTCGCCGATCTGCTCCAGAGCTCGCTCGCGCTCTCCGTCGTGGCGGGCGAGGGCCAGAGCCTTCTCGTGCAGCTCCACGGCCTTGCTCACCAGGTACCGCCGCCTGGCACCCGCCCCGGCAAGGACTAGATAATCGAACGCCTTCTGTCGAACCGCCTCGCGTTCGGCCGGATCCTCCCAGGCCAGGTCGGCGCCATCGCCACCGGCGGCCGCCTCATAGTGGTAGGCGAGCAGCTCCGCGAACTCCTCCTTGCGGTCCCCGGCGAGCTCAGCGATCCAGTCCGCCGTCTCGGCGTGGGCCCGGGCTCGGCGCGCCTTGGGCACGCTGGCGTATGCGACATCTTTAAGCAGGACGTGCTTGAAGCTGTACTCGGGCTGCCCGGCCAGGCTGGTACTCAGGCTGGCGAGGACCAGCCCGCGCCGTTCGAGCTCGAGCAGCGCCGGATGAACGTCCGGGAGGCCCGTCATTCTGGTCAGCGGCTGCTCCCAGAAGACCTTCCCCACGATGGCGGCCTCCTGCAGGACCCGCTTCTCGCGGGGATCCAACGCGTCAATGCGAGCCGCGATCAGGGCGTGCAGCGTTTCCGGCAGGGGGGCGTGGCTGGCGGACTGGGTCGCCACCCACCGAGGCCCATCGCGCACCAGTCCGCCGGCCTCGATCAGCCTCTGAAGAATCTCTTCGACGAACAGGGGGTTGCCCTCCGCCCGTGCCAGGATGGCAGCGCGGACCTCGCCAGGAAGCTCGGCGACCTGCAGAAGCGCATCGACCAGCTCCTGAGTCTGCCGGTCGCTCAGCGGTCGCAGCCTGATGGTCGAGAAGTCGTCGCTGCCGCCGCCAAACTGCGGAAACTTCTCGGCAAACTCGGGCCGCGCGGTGGCAACCACCAGCACCTGACCGGTCGACCGAGTCACGATGCGCTCGATCATCTTGACCAGGGGGTCGCCGGCCCAGTGCATGTCCTCCACGATCAGGATGGCGAGGCCACCGGCGCCTAGCGCGCTCATGAACCGAGGCCAGGCACGACCGAGCTCATCAGCCACGGCCTCCGGCTCCAGGCTCACCAGCGGGTTGCCGGGCAGGGTAATCCCGGCCGTCATGGCAAGCGCGAAAATGGTCTGCTCAACCTCGGCGCCGCTGACTCCGGCGGCTCGTAGCGGACCGCCGACCGCCTCCTGCAACTTCTGTTGCGACACGTCGACCGGATCGTCCAGGGAAATTCGGCACGCGCTGCGAAGGATCTCGGCCAGCGCCCAGTAGGTGATGCCCTGGCCGGCCGCCAGGCAGCGCCCGCGCAACCCGCGCGCCTCCCGGATCCGCTCCTGGGCCAGGCTGGCGAACTCTCCGACCAGCCGGCTCTTGCCGACGCCCGCCTGGCCCGTCACCGTGACCAGGCGGGGACTTCCGCTCGACATCACGTCGTCGAGCACGCTGACCAGCAGCTGGAGCTCGGCTTGCCGGCCCACCATCGGCGCGCGCAGTCCCTCGACGCCCGTGCGCGCCTCGGCGAGCGCACCGATCAGTCGGCGGGTCCGGATCGGCTGACCTTTGCCCTTGACGGTAACAGCGACCGGCTCGGCGAAAGTGAACGAACGCTGCGCCATCAGGGAGGTACGCTCTCCAACCAGCACGGTTCCCGGCTCGGCCGCCGCCTGAAGACGGGCGGCGACATTCACGGCGTCCCCGGCGACGAGCCGCTGGTCGAGCCCGTTCTGGGTGGCGGCCAGCACCTCGCCCGTGTTCACGCCGATCCGAATCTGCAGTGAGACGCCGTGCGCTCTTTGCAGCTGACCGTTCAGCTGGTCCAGCCGCGTCAGCATGTCCAGGGCAGCCCGGAGTGCGCGCTCGGCATCGTCCTCCCGCACCGTCGGGACGCCGAAGACGGCCACAATGGCGTCGCCGATGAACTTTTCGACCGTGCCGCCCCATACCGCGATGACCTCCGCCATCGCCTTGAAGTACGCGTCGAGGACCGTGCGCAGGCGCTCCGGGTCGAGGCCCTCGCTGAGCGCCGTCGAGCCGATCACGTCGGCGAAGAGGACCGTGACGAGCTTGCGTTCCTCGAGCATGGGAAGCCTACTCAGGCATCAATTCGCGAAGTGGGTAGCCGTGATCAGAGCCGGTGCGTTCGCGGATGGCAACCGACTGGCAGCCACTTCCATGTTCGGAAGGATGATGGCTGAGGCGGCGTCCGTCAAGGCCAGGACGGGCGGGTCAGCTCGGTGAGCCCGGCTTCTCTGTGCCCTGCGGCACCGGCGCGTCCAGGAATGGGATGAGGGCCGGCGCCAGCGAGGGCGCGGACCCAATGTTGTAGTGGGTGAGGCCGGGCAAAACGGCGAGCTGGGCCGTCGGCCGTCCCGTCCCGTCCAGGCCGGCGTCCTTCTGGCCGCCGCCGAGCAGGCCGAAGAACTCCACGATGTGGGCCGGGCGGACCGCATCGGCGTCCGCGAAGACGAGCATGGTGGGCGCTTTGATTGCGGCCACCTGCCGCGACCAGTCGTAGTCCCTCTTGAGTAAGTCCGCGAGCTTGGTGAATAACCGAGCCCAGTTGACGTTCGGATAGAGCTGGGAGAGGGGGGACTGCTTCATCGACTCGGCGGCAGCGGGACCCATCTGCGCCATACCGACCAGGACCTCTGGATACCATCCATCGCGTCTGAAGGGTTGGGAGACGACCACGAGCTTGCGCACCAATGCGCCATGCCGGATGGCGGTCTGCAAGGCTACTCCGCCACCAAGCGAATAGCCCATCACGTCGGCGGGCACAATGCCGAGATGTGTGATCAGCGCTCCGATGTCGTCCGCCATGGCCTCGTAGGTCAGCGGCCGGTCGATGTCGGCCGTGCGCCCGTGCCCCTGCAACTCAACGGCAATCACCTGTCGCTGCGCGGCGAGCGCCGCCACGTTGGGGCCAAACATTCCGATCCCGCCGACGCCGCCGTGCATCAGGATCAGCGGTGCTCCGCTGCCGTGAATTTCGTAGTAAAGGTTCAGGCCGTTGACCGGCGCATACCCGGTCTTGATGAGGGCAGCCATGACCGTGTTTTTCACCTTACACGTCGAATGAGGGACAGCCGAATCGACCGGGTCAGCCGACGTAGGTGCTGGCCAGCACCTGCGTGATCACCGGATCGACCGAACGGTCGCTGATGAACAGGAAGGAACAGCGGCGAGTCGGCGTCAGCACCGTGAGCGAGGACACCCAGGCCCAGCCGCCGTCGGCGCGAGCGGCGGCGTTGGGCACGAGACAGGTATCAATGGCGGCCCGCGACACGGTCATAGCGGGTGTGTAGTCCCAGACCGACACCGTGGCCACGTGGTCCTGCACCCAGGCGACGTCGTGGCGAAGCTCGACCGGGACGGGGGCGGGATCCTGGCTGCTCGGCGCGGACACCGTGATCTCGAGGAACGGCACGGCCGAGACCTGGGCGTTCCGCACTTCCCCGGCGCCGGGTCCGGTTCGCGTCAGTGTGTAACCGTCGGGGAGCATGACGCTCCAGCCCTCGTCGGTAGTCGCGGTATGGATCTGCGTGGTGACGACGTACCGGCCGTTGACCCAGCCCGCGGCTTGGCCGGGGGGCTGCACGCTATACCAGAGCGCGCCGTCCGCCCCGATGCGTTGGCCGACCACCGTGGCGCGGGTGCCCTGGGCCAGGCCCGTCAGGCGCTGGCTGTTCACGTCCGGAGCCGCGCGCACATTGACGCCCAGCGGCGCGTTGACCCAGACCGCGGTCGGCGCGGGCGCCGGGGGCAGTGGCTGGGGGACGGTCGCGGCCGGCCCGTCGTGCACGTAGCAGCTGGCCGGGGTGGCGGACGCGGTCGGCCGTAGAGTCGGTTGGGCGGTGGCCATGGCGTCCGGGACGGGCGTGGCCGCCCAGCCCGGGAACAGATGGGTCATTGGCCCGATCAGGGCGAACCCGGTCAGGCCACCGATAAGCACCGCCGGCACAGTCTGGCGCACGGCCGGCGTGGCCAGGACATGGCGGACGATGAACATGACGCGCATCAGCTCAGAGCGATGCTGGCCAGGATCTGGGTGACGATGGGGGCGTCATTGTCCGCGGTCCAGAAGAGGAACTGGTAGGCGCGGTTTGGTGCCGGGACGCGCACCACCGCCAGGAAAAGACCCTCGGGCGTGCGATAGATCTTTTCCTGGACCGTGTAATTCCAGACTTCGGTCAGGCGGCTGTGGTCGAAGGTTGAGCCAGTCGGGGTGGCCGGAGGCAGGGTCGCCAGGCTGGCCGCTGCCTGGACTTTGACAAAGGGCGGAGCGCTGTCAGCGGCGGGCCCGGCGGTGAAGGCGCCCGGGCTGGGACTGGCGACGGTCCGAGTGCTGAACGTCGCCGGCAGCATCAGGGTCCAGCCATCGGTGGTACTTGACGCCCGCAAGATGGCCGAGGTCACCACGTAGGCCGCGCTCACCCAGCCCTGCTGCCCGTCCGCCGCCTTGACCTGGTACCAGCTGGACCCATCGGCCGGGTCTCGCTTGCCGACGACGTCCACCCGGGTGCCCTGCGGGAGCGTCTCCAGGCGGGCGGCGTTCGAGTCGGGCGCGCCCCGGAGGTTGGCGCCCAATGGCACATTGACCCACACGGTCGCCGGCAACGGCAAGGCCGACGGTGTGGCCGAAGCCGTGGCGCTGGGATGGGTATCGGGGGCAGCCGCCAGGCTGGCGCAGGCCGCCAACACGAGGGAGAGCGCCAGCACCGGCAGAGCTTTGACCATTCCGAGTATTCAACGGCCGGGCGGCTCCAGAGATATCACTCCAGCGGACGGCGAGCCGGGATGCCGGGCCGCCTCGGGTATTCGGCCGGCGTTGGGGTTTCCTTGGCCACGAGCAGCATTAACCCCCCCGTGACGCGATGTAACGACGGCGTTCCGCCACCCAACCGCCGCGCCGCCGCCACCAGGGCCTGGGGATCCACCTCGCCGACCTGGTCGATCAGCAGTCCTCCCACCCTCACAAAGGGGAGCGCCAGCTCGAGGAGGATGGCCGGCGGCGCCACCGCCCGAGCCGTGGCCCGGTCGAACCGTTCTCGAAAGGCGGGCTGGTGGCCGAGGATTTCCGCCCGCCCGAGGCAGACCGCCACATTCTGGAGCGCCAGCGTGCCCCCCACGTGCTCGAGGAAGGCGGCCTTGCGTCGATCGGCCTCGACCAGCGTGAACCGGACCTGCGGCAGCTGGATGGCCAGCGGGATGGCGGGGAGCCCGCCTCCACTGCCGATGTCGACGACCGACTCGACGCCCGACCAATCGAGGGAAAGCAGCCGCTGGGCGTCAGCCAGGTGCGGGGCCAGCGCCGCCATCGAGCGCGCCCCGGTCAGGTTGAAGCGTCGGTTCCAATCCAGGAGCAGCTCAGCGTACTGCTGCACCCGCTCGTCCACCGCCATACAATAGGGGCGTGCCGATCTATGAGTTCAACTGCCAGGAGTGCCGCCAGCTGTTCGACGTGATGGGCAGCTACTCGACCCGGACCGCTGTCCAGGTGTGCCCCAGCTGCGAGAGCACCAACACCCGCGCGGTCTTCTCCACCTTCGCCAGCTTGCGAGCGGGTGACGGCGGCGAGGTCTCCAGCAGCGGCGGGTGCGGCGGGTGCGGTGGCAACTGCGGCTGTTCCTCTAACTAGGGAGAGCGAGACCCCCACCCCGACCCTGCCCACGCGGGAAATCCCGCGACCCTGACTACAGAGGCTCCCCCGCAAAGGGGGGAGGGAGATTGAGTTCTCCGCAAGGGGAGAGGGAGAACTGCAATGATGGGCGCGTGGTGTCGGGCGACGCGCCTCTAAGACTCCGGCAGCTTTCCCTTGCGGAGCTGCTGGACGAGACCTTCCGGATCTATCGCAAAGCCTTTCCCCTGTTCTTCGGCATTGCGCTGGCGGTGTCCATCCCGACACTGCTGATCGTGCTGGTATTCGGCGTGTACACCTTTGCGGGCGGCCAGAGCTTCAACACTCCCGAGTTCCGGAGTGATCCGTCAACCATCTTCAAGTCGTCGGCGTTTGTGTCGCTGCTCGTGGGTCTGGTGGTCGCGGCCGTGGTGAGCCTGTTCCTGGTCCCGTTCAGCTACGGGGCGCCGGTGCGGGCCGCCATCGATGTCGCGCTCGGCCACCGGCCGACGTTCCGCTCGGTGCTGGCGGCGACCGCGCGTCGCTACTTTGGGCTCTGGGGTGCGGCCATCGTCTACGGACTGGTCATCTTTCTGCTGACCATCACGATCATCGGCATCCCGGTGGCGATCTGGATCTACGTTCGCTGGGTCTTGTTCGTGCCGGCCATGCTCACCGAGAACCTGAGTCCGATCCGGGCGCTGGGACGAAGCTGGACGCTGGTTGAGGGGAAGTGGTGGCGGACGTGCGGGATCCTTTTGCTCCTCCTCCTGCTGCTGTATATCGTGGGCCTGATCATCGGGACGTTGTTTCAGTTCGTGGGGGCCTTGATCCCCGGGCTCTCGCAGGACGCCCGGCTGGCCGTCAACCAGGTGGGGAGCTCCCTCGGCGGCGTGGTGGCGGCCCCCATCCAGTACATCGCCTGGACCCTGATGTACTTCGATCTGCGGGTCCGCAAGGAACACTTCGACCTGGACCAGCTGGCGGCGCAGGTCGGATCCACGGGTCCGTCACCGGTCGGTTAAGCGCGCTCGGGCGCACGCGGGTCGCCGCTGCCCCGGAGTTGCACTGGAGATGGTCAGGGCCTCCACTCCCCCGACTCCGTTTCGCCTGCGGGCGCTGGGGCTGGCCGAGCTGCTCGATGAGACCTTCCGGATCTACCGCCGGTCGTTCGGGCTGTTTGCCGGCCTCGCCCTCGCCGTCACCCTGCCGGGGATGGTCATGAATCTGCTCTCTGGCTCGTACCGAAGCTGGGGATGGTTGACCAGGGTCTTCCAGAACATGAGCAACCCGGACGCGCTGCAGGGAATGGCGCAGTCGCCTCCGCCGCAGACGGATCCGGCCATTGGCCTGTTGGCCAGCCTGGTCAGGCTGATCCTGGTCCCGGTCACCGCGGGCGTGATAATCTTCGCCGCCAACGAGATCATCAACGGGCGGAACACGACCATCGTGGGGGCGCTGGAGGGGACCCTGCAGCGCTACTGGGGGCTGGCCAGGGTGGCCCTGCTGGGGGGCGTGCTGCTGTTCGCCGGCATCCTGTTGATCACCATCCCGTTCGTGATCTGGATCGCGGGGCGGTGGCTGGTCGGGGCGCCCGCCCTGCTGGCCGAAGACCTGGGTCCGGTCAACGCCCTGGGCCGAAGCTGGCAGCTGGTCGAAGGTCGCTGGTGGCGAACAGTTGGTATCTTCCTCGTCGTGGTGATCATGACCACCCTCGCGTTGGCGATCATGGGCGCCACCGGTGGCGCCATCATCGGGCTGGTTCCAGGGCTGAGCGACGACCTGCGGGGCGCGCTGGTCCAGGTGACCGGCTCGCTCAGCGGGGCGCTCGTCCTGCCGGTCAGCTACATCGCTATCACCCTGATGTACTACGACCTTCGCGTCCGCCGCGAGGGACTCGACCTGGACCAGCTCGCCCAGCAGGCTCAACCACCTTCCGCCGCCTAAGCCGTCTTTCCCTTCTCGCCGTGGTGGGCGCGGCCCTGGCTTTCGATATTCCGGCCGCCAGCGCGGTCGACCTGCACGCGTATCAGGACGCCGTACGCCAGGCCCACGCGCTGGTCATCCAGGCCGAGCGTCAGCCCGATCCCGGCGCCGGCCGGGCGGCGGCGGACGTGCTTGCCGGTCCGGTAGGTGATACCCAGCCCGAAATCCTAGCCGACCTCCGCCGGCAGCCCCCCGACCTGGCCGACGCGGATAGCCGGCTGACCGCGCTGGAGACGGCGCTGGAGTCGCCGGCGGATACGTCAGATCCGGCCCGCGCCAGCCAGGAATTGCACCGCATTATGGCCCTGCCGCGTTACGACGCGATGCGAGCGTCCCCGTCGCCGATCGACACCGCGGTCGCCTGGTTGATCCAACGCGTGCTCGATTTCCTGGCCGGACTCGGCTTTGGCGGCGGCGGCCGGCCGATCATCGGCCTCCTGCTGCTGGCCTTCGTGGTGGCCGCGCTGGTGATCGCAGCCGTGGTGCTGCGCGACGCCCAGATCCGCCGCCGGCAGCGGCTGGCAGCCGGCGCCGCATCGGCTCGGCAGCTGGCCGCCGATCGCTTTGCCGACGCCGACCGGCGGGCCGCTGCCGGTGATTACGTGGGAGCGCTGCGGGCCCTGGCCGGGGGCGTGTCGGCGGCCCTGGGTGGGGAAGAGGCCTGGGAGGTGAGCCCGCTCACAGTCCGCGAGCTGTTTCGGCGGGCCGACCGTCCGGACGCCTTGCGCCCGCTGCTGCTCCCCTTCGAAGCGGCGGTCTACGGTCATCGCCCCCCCGACGCCGGGGTGTACAGGGGTGCGGCGGCGGCGGCGGCGCCCTACCGGACGGCCAGGGCATGAGGGAGCGTGGCACCTGGCTGGGCCTGCTGGCCCTGGTCATCGTGGTGGTGGTCCTGGTGGCGCTGGAGCATCCAGGGTCGCGCGCCAGTTCCCCCGATCACCGGTCGACCAGCGACGCCGCCAACGGGACCTCGGCGCTCCGGCTGTACGCGGAAGCGCTCGGCCATCGGACCGAGCTGGTGGAGACCAGCTTCACGATTCCGCCGGACGCTGGCCTGCTGTTTCTGTTCACGCCGGTGCGGCCGGTGACCGCGGATGAGGCCCAGTCGATCTTGCGCTGGGTGGAGGCCGGCGGCGTGCTGGTGTATGCCAGCGAGGCCCCCGACGCCAGCGTGGAAAGCGCCCTTGACCTGTCCCGGGGACAGGGGCCGGTCGCCGCTGAGGAAGATGCTTCGGCCCCCGTGCTGGCCGGGGTTCACCAGCTGAGCGGCTTCGTGGTCGCCGTGCCCTTCGAGCTTCATCCCCAGCAGGTGGCGATCCTGCGAGACCACGCGCACGCGGTGCTCGGACTGATGGCCGCCGTGGGGCGAGGCCGGGTCGTGGCGCTGGCCGATCCCCTGCCGCTGTGCAACGGCTACCTGGACAAGAGCGACAACGGCCGGTTCGCGGCGGACCTGCTGGGGCTGACCGCTGGGCCCATCGTGTTCGATGAGTACCACCACGTGCTGGCCGGGGCCTCGGGCGAAACGGACTGGCTCGGCACCCCCTGGGGCGCCGCCCTCGGCTGGGCTGCCTTCGTGGTCTTTGTGGGGCTCGCCCTGCGTGGCCGGGCCTTTGGTCCGCGAGTGCCGATCTCGGGCGCTAAAGACCGCTCGACGGCGGAATATCCGGCGGCCATCGGCTCGCTGCTGCGCCGCGCGGGAGCGCGGCAGGTGACCCTCGGCGTGCTGGCGGGAGGAGCGCGGCGGGCGGTGGCAGAGCGGCTGGGGCTCGGGCGTGACGTGCAGGACCGCCGGTTCCCGGAGACCCTGGCGCGGCGAGACCCGGAGGTGGCAAACCGCCTGGCCCAGACCGAGTCCCGGATCCCGAGCGCAGTGACCGACCGCGATGTCCTCGCCGTGTCGCGAGAATTACACGAGCTGGCCTACCCGCCCGATCCGAAGAAGAAGAAGGAGACGCCATGACCGCCGCCGAGTTCTTCGCCAAGTTTCGATCTGAGGCTGCCCGGACCATGGTCGGGCAGGAGGACGGCATTCGACTGTGCGCCCTGGCAGTCGTGGTCCACGGCCATGTGCTGCTGGAAGGGGTCCCCGGGGTGGGCAAGACGCTGCTGGCCAAGACCATCGCCCGGTTGCTGGCGCTGCAGTACGGCCGAATCCAGTTCACGCCCGACCTGATGCCGTCGGACATCGTGGGCACAGCCATTTACGACCTGCAAACGCGATCGTTTCGCATTCGCCGGGGACCGGTGTTCACCAATGTGCTGCTGGCGGATGAGATCAACCGCGCCCCGGCCAAGGTGCAGGCGGCCCTGCTGGAAGCCATGGAGGAGCGCGGGGTCAGCCTCGAAGGCGAGCAGCACCCGCTGCCGGATCCGTTCCTGGTCCTCGCCACCCAGAACCCTATCGAATACGAGGGCACGTATCCGTTGCCCGAAGCGCAGCAGGACCGCTTCCTCTTCAAAGTGGCCATGGCCTATCCCACCCCGGAACAGGAGTTGGACATGCTCGGGCGCTGGAACCGAGGGATCGAGCTGAAGGACCCCGTCCGGGCCGGCGTCGAGCCGGTGCTGGATGCCGCCGCCATCACGGCCGCCCGGGAGGAGGTCACCCGGGTGACGGTCGACGACAAGATCCTGCGCTACATCATCGAGCTGGCGGTGGCCACCCGCCAGGCACCCGAGCTGTCGCTGGGAGCCAGCCCGCGGGGCGAGGTCCTCCTGCTGCTGGCGTCGAAAGCCGCGGCCGCCTTCGAGGGTCGCGACTACGTGACGCCCGACGACGTGAAGGGGCTGCTGCGGCCTGCCTTCCGCCACCGGTTGGTGCTGCGCCCGGAGGCCGAGGTCGCTGGGCAGACGGCCGACAGCGTACTGGATGCCGTCATCGCCCGGGTGACGCCGCCACGCTGATTCCGCAGCGGCGACTGCTGGTGGCGCTGCTCATCGGCGCGGCCCTGATCCTGCTGGCTGCGGTGAACCCCGCGGTCTGGCTGGCGGTCATCGGCTATCACGCGGTGCTGGTCGGCCTGCTGGTGCGCGACGCGCTCCGGCTTCCGGGCCGGCCGGGCTTCACCGCCCGGCGGAGCATTCCCCATCCATTCGCGTTGGGACTCAAGCAGCCGGTGCAGGTCACCGTGTCGAATCCGCAGGCGGCCGGTCTGGACGCCGCCATTGCCGATCACGCCCCCCTGGCCCTCAACGCTACCCCGCGCGAGCTGCCGGGCCGCTTTGATTCGACGGGTGTCCTCCAGGTTGGATACACGGCCCAACCGCCCCATCGCGGGGCGTTTGCTTTCGGGGCGGTTGACGTGCGCGTCTGGCGCCCCCGCGGCTTTTGGATCCGGCAGGTCCGCATTCCCCTGGCCGCCACGGCGGCGGTGTACCCGGACGTGCACGCCGTCCGCCGGTACCAGCTCACCCTGCGGCGCGGCGTCCGGATCCTGCCTGGCCAGCGTCGGGCCCGGCCACCCGGCACCGCCACCGCCTTCGCCGGCCTTCGCGACTACCAGGCCGGAGACGACGTGCGCCGCATCAACTGGAAGGCCACTGCCCGGCGGGACCAGCCGGTCACCATCGAAGTGGAGGCCGAGCGCGGGCAGCAGGCCATCATCGCCCTGGATTGCGGGCGATTGATGACGGCGCCGGCCGGCGTGCTCACTAAGCTCGACCACGCCGTCAACGCGGCGCTGCTGCTGGCCTGGGTGGCGCAGAGTCAGGGTGACCGAGTGGGCATGATGACCTTCAGTGACGGGGTGCGCCGGTTTGCCCCGCCCCAGCGCGGGCCGGCGCAGATCAGCCGGCTGAACCGGATGCTGTATGAAGTCCAGCCCGAGTACACCGAGCCGGACTTCGCCGAGGCCTTCACCTATCTGGCGCACCGGGTGAGCCGGCGGTCGCTGGTGGTGGTGCTCACCGACGTGCTGGACCCCGAGGCCTCCCGTGACCTGGTCGCCCACGCACTCCGGCTGGGGACGCGGCACCTGGTGCTGGTGGTGGCGATGGCGGACCCCGAAGTGCTGGCGGCCCGCGACGCGCCCATCACCACGCCCGGGCGTGCCTACGAGTGGGCTGCCGCCGAGGAGCTGCTGGCCGCCCGCCGCCAGAGTTTCGAGGTGCTGCACCGGGGCGGCGTGCTGGGCCTGGACGTCACGGCCGGAACGCTGAGCCCGTCCCTGGTGGAGCGCTACCTGGAGCTCAAGGAACGCGCCCTGCTGTAGCCCGGCTCATACTCGTGGTATGGGCGACCAGGTCGAGGACCCATGGGACGAGACGGTCGAAGAGTCCTTTCCGGCGAGTGACCCGCCCGCCTGGGGCGGCTCGATCGGCGGACCGCAGGATCCCGCGGACGCCGCGAAGCTACGGCCGGCCCGCCAGAAGCAGGTACCCGTAGAGCAGCACCCCGGTGGCGAGCCCGACGGCCAGCTTCACCCCCAGCGGCGCGGCTGACGGGCTCAGGTTGCCCTCGATCACGCCGGCCACCACCAGCAGCGGCGTGAGACCGGCGAGGATGACCACCGAGCGCCGGGTGGCCACCACCACCGCATCCCAGCGGCGATAGACGCCCGGGACGATCATCGCCCAGCCCATCATCAGCCCCGAGGCGCCGGCCGCCACGATGATGGAGAGCTCCAGCACGCCGTGGCCAACCATGAACCCCACCAAACTGCCGCTCAGGCCGTAGGCCTGCGTCAGTCCCAGCAGGCCCCCCACGCTGATGCCATTGCCCATCAGCACGTAGACCGTCGGCACGCCGGCCAGCGCCCCGAACGCGAAGGCCAGCACCGCCACCTTGATGTTGTTGGTCATGATCACGCCCGACGCCTGGGCGCGGACGTTCTCCGGGATGTTGGTCCAGATCCGGTGCTGGTGCACCCCCTCGATGATTTGGGGTGGCGCGAGCGCGCTGGCCAGGGTGGGATCGTTCCACACCACGAAGAAGGAGACCAGCATGGGGATGAAGAGCAGGGCGGCGGCCGCCATCAGGTAGGGCCCGACGCCGCGATAGGTTTGCGGAAGCGTTCGCGTGTAGAAGGTGCGCAGCCGGCCGGCTACGTTGCCGCCCTGCCGGTAGACGGCCCCGTGGCCGCGCGCCACCAACCCGTTCAGGTAGGCCGCCACCGGCTCGCCCGGCCAGTCCCGTTGAGCGCGGGCCAGGTCGGCGGTGGCTCGCCGGTAGAGCGCCGCCAGCGCCAGCACCTCGCTCGGCCGTAACACCGCCAGGTGGCCGGCGGTGGTCCGTCGCACCAGCGATTCCAGCCGCTCCCATTCGGGCTTGCGCCGGGTGACGAACTGCTCCGGTCTCACCCTGAAATCATGACGTGATCGCCGACAATGTTATTGCCGGTGCAGCCCTACGATCCCAACGCCGATCTGGTGGTGTCCACGCCCGAGCGCGTCGCCTTTCAATACCCGGTGGCGGGGCCCGGCAGCCGCTTTCTGGCGCAGCTGATCGATCAGCTGATCCTCACCATCATCCTGGTGGCGGTGATCATCGTCGTCTTCGTGCTGGGCGCCGCTGCCCATGACCGCGACCTGACCCTGCTGCTGGTCGGACTGGCCTCCTTTGTGATCGTCTTCTTCTACTTCCTGATCACGGAGGCGATGTTCGGCGGCCAGACGCCGGGCAAGCGCGCCCTGCGCTTGCGGGTGGTGGGCGACCAGGGCCAGCCCATCACCTTCAGCCAGGCGTTGATCCGCAACCTGGTACGGGTGGTGGATTTCCTGCCGGTGTACTACGGGGTGGGGCTGATCACGCTCTTCATCAACGGCCGCGGCAAGCGCCTGGGAGACCTGGCGGCCGGGACGGTGGTGGTCCGCGAGCAAGGAGCAGTGAACCTCCGGGACCTGGCTTACGCGGTGCCACCCCCGACCGTCACTCCCGCCGCCAGTTCCATCTGGGGGCAGCCCGCCGTCCCAACCAGCCCAGGCGCCATCCCTGCGACGCCGGCGGCGGCACCGGAGCCGTCGCTCCAGCTCGAGCCAGACTTGAAGCGCTTC
>DASQAY010000287.1:0-2136 GCA_035635515.1 Candidatus Eiseniibacteriota bacterium
AGCCGCCCCCGAAGAAGCCGCCGCCGCCACCGCCGCCGCCGCCAAAGTACTGACCGCTGCCGCCGCGGGCAAAGACCCCCAGGGGGGCAGCCAGGGCGGCCGCCAGAGCCATCCCTCCGGCGGTCAGCAGCCGCCGGCGCCCGGTCACGAGGAGGCCGGCGGAGTGGCCGGCGGAGTGGCCGCCGGGGCGCTCTCCCCCGTCAACGCCTGGCCGCAGCTGGAGCAGAACTTGGCGGTGGCCGCATTGCTGGTCTGGCAGTTGGGGCAGGTCACCGTGGCGCCAGCCGGCGGCGGCGCCGGAGACAGCGCCTGTCCACAGTGGCTGCAGAATTTCGCGGCTTCGGCGTTGAGCCCGCTGCAGCGGGGGCAGCGAACCATGATCTGGTTCTGGCTGGCCATGGTCTGGCCCGCCTGGCCCGCCACCAGCTGGCCCATCCCCAGCCCCACCCCCAGGAAGGCGGGGCTCACCCCGCCCGCGCCGGGCCCCTGGGCCAACCCCTGGCCCGCTCCCAGCAGCGCTTCACCGGCGGCATAGCTCTGGAAGCCGCCGGCCAGCTTGGTGTACTGCACGTCTTTGAGGTAGGTCTTGAGCCGGTCTTCGTCCTCGGGCTTCAGGGTGATGGTGAAGTTCCCGAGCCGGACGATCTGTAGCCCGTAGCTGGCGATGTGACGCTGGACGGCCGCGATGGTCTCGGTCTCGATCTCGTCGATGTGGGCGGCGATGCCGAGCAACGGCCAGCCGCTGCTGACGATGTGGGTGACCACGTCGGTCCGGATGGTCTTCAGCAGCTGCTCGCGCATCCAGTCCGTTATCTGGTCGTTGGACTGCAGCTGCTGGGTCCCCACCAGGTTGACGATCAGCGACTGCGGCTCCACCGCCTTGAGCGAGTATTCGCCGAACACCCGCAGGCCGACGCCCAGGTTGGTCTGCGGATCAACGACGTTGTCGACCGTGCCTCCGAAGGGAAGATTCGGGAACTCGCGCGTGGAGATGAAGTAGAGCTCGGTCACGAACAGGTTGCCGCCGGTGGCCGCGTCCACCAGCCGACCTAGGAAGGGGATCTCCGAGGAGTCGAGCGTCACCCGGCCCGGTTGGACGGTGCCCTGGATGCGACCATCGCGGAAGAAGACCGCCAGCTCATCCTGCTCGACCGTCAGCTGGCTCAGCTTGCGGATGTTTCGGTCCGGCCACTTGAAGAGGATCTGCCCCTTGGCGGTATCCGGCCTGGCGATGAACTCGCGTTTGACTTCCTGGCGGAAGATTCCCATGGTCAACACCCTCCTCTAGAGTCCGCAGACCGCCGATAGAGATATACCACGCCTCTCGCCGGACAAACGTTGGCGGCGCCAGCCCAATACACGCGCGCCGCAGGAGGATCCCCCTCCGGTGGTTGTTCCTGGGTGAGCCTCGCCGGCCGGTTCCCGGCTCTCCGACGAGCCGACTGGCCCGCCCTGGTGGTTATGGGGGTGGCCGGCATCCTTGCCGGACGCAACCTGATCGCCATCGTCCACTTCATCCAGCGGCGTCCGCTGGAGGGAGATTTCGCCTTGTACTACGTGTTTGCCCGCATCGGTCTGCATCACGGATGGGGCTCGCTCTACGACCTGAACGCCCAGCGCCAGGAATGGCACGCGCTCGGGCCGACGCTGTTCTATCCGGAGATTTACACGCCGCCGGTCGCCTGGCTGGTCGCGCCGTTTGCCCTGTTGCCATTTTCGGTCGCCGTCGTCGTATGGACCGTGCTCCTGGTCGTGGCGCTGGCTGCTACTTGGTGGCTCTGCGTCCCCACATACCGCTGGCCGGTGCGTGGAATGCACCTCGCCATTGCCGGAGCCCTGCCGGCGGTCGCGTTCGGCCTGCTGCTCGGTCAGGTGGTGGTGGTGGTGGCGGCCGCCGTGGCGGGCAGCTGGTGGCTGGTGCAGCGCGGACGCCCGTTCACCGCGGGCCTGGCCCTCTCGCTCATCGCCCTCAAGCCGCAGCTGGCCTTCCTCGTCCCGCTGGCCGTCCTGGCCGGTGGGCGCTGGCGGATGTTCCTCGGCTGGTGCTGCGGGTCAGCCGGCATGCTGGCCATCTGCCTGCTCACGCTGGGCCCAAACGGGCTCGCCGCCTACGGGTCACGCCTCTACCAGGCGACG
>DASQAY010000288.1:0-7333 GCA_035635515.1 Candidatus Eiseniibacteriota bacterium
GGTTGTTCTCGCAGACGAAGACCACTGGCAGTTTCCAGATCACGGCCAGGTTGAGGGCTTCGTGGAAGGCCCCGATGTTGGTCGTGCCATCACCGAAGAAACAGACCGCGACCTGTCCGGACTTGCGAACTTGCGCCGACCAGGCGGCGCCGGCCGCGATCGGCAGGTGCGCGCCGACGATCGCGTACGAGCCCATGGCGCCGTGCTTGACATCGGTTAAGTGCATCGATCCACCCTTGCCGTGCAGCATGCCGTTGCCGCGGCCGAGCAGCTCCGCCATGGCGGCGGCCATCGACGCGCCGCGGGCCAGGGTGTGCCCATGGCCGCGATAGGTACAGAAGGTGTAGTCGTCGGCGCGCATGGCCACGGCGTAGCCGGCGGCGATCGCCTCCTGGCCGAGCGCCAGGTGGCTGGTGCCGCGCACCAGGTTCTCGAGGAAGAGCTCATAGGCGCGCTGCTCGAAGTCGCGCAGCTCGACCATCAGCTGGTAGAGCCGCAGCCGCGTCGGGCGGTCGACGTCAGCGGCCGGCGGTTTTTCGAGCTGGGTGCTCAATAGGCGTTCGCGATGACGAGCTCTTCGGCGGGGAAGAGGGTGATCACCTCGTGACCCGTCGCCGTCACCACGACTTCCTCCTCGATGCGGGCGGCGGAATGGCCATCGTCCGCCGGGCAATACGTCTCCAGCGCGAACACCATCCCTTCTTTCAGCTCGACGGGGTATTGGAGCGAGTTGAGCCGGCTGATAATCGGCCGCTCGTGCAGCGCTAGCCCCAGGCCGTGGCCGAACTGCAGGCCGAAGGCCTCCATCTCGCTGTCGAACCCGAAATCCTGCGCCTTCGGCCAGGCCCTGGCGATCAGGTCCGTGGTCAGGCCCGGCTTGACCATGTCGATGCCGGCGTCGATCCATTCGCGGGCCTTCTTGTAGGCGTCCCGCTGACTCTGGGTGGCGCGACCGACATTGAAGGTGCGGTAGTAACAGGTGCGGTAGCCGTTGTAGGACTGGATGATGTCGAAGAAGGCCTGGTCCCCGGGCCGGATCAGGCGATCGGAGAAGACGTGCGGGTGCGGGCTGCAGCGCTCCCCGGACACGGCGTTGATGGCTTCCACGTCATCGGACCCCATGTCGTACAGCTGCTTGTTGGCGAGGGCGACAATCTCATTCTCCCGTATGCCCGGCTTCAGGGCCTCATAGATGGTCTGGTAGACGCCATCGACCAGCGCGGCCGACATGCTGAGCAGCACGATCTCGTCCAGGGATTTGATCTGGCGGGCGTCCAGCATGGCCTGCTGGCCGTCGACCACTTTGATGCCGCAGGCCTGGAGGGCGAAGATCATGGGCAGCTCGGCGATGTCGACCCCCAATGGCTCGCCGGCCACGCCGGCCTCCCGCATCAGCTCTTTGACGGTCCGGGCCACGTCGTCGGAGAGGCCCGCCTGCGGCGCGACCGATCCGCGCAGGCCGGTCATGCCGGCTCGGGAATTCTCAGGTTTCAGCCAGGGGGCGTGCAGCCGGTGGGCTTTCGCCGCCGAGCCAAAGTCCCACAGGATCGGGTCGCCGGTGGGGGTCAGGAGGGCGAAGCGGGCCACCTTGTCGCGAGCCCACTCGCCGATGGTGGTGCTGGTGAGATACCGGATGTTGTTCATGTCGAAGACGAGGACGCCCCCCAGCCCGGCCTCGGCGATCGCGTGCCGGGCGCGGCCGAGGCGGTAGGCGTGCAGCCGCCGGAAATCGACCCGTTCTTCCCAGTCGACGTGCATCCGGCCGGGGGCCGAGACGGACGTGACCGTGAACTCGGGCTTACGCGCTGGCATCGGCTGCCTCGAGTCCATCCGAAATCGTTCGGCCTTCCGGCGTTAGCGACAGGTTCGCTCCGCGCGCCTCCAGCTCCAAAAGTGCGGCAAAGTCGACGTCGCCCAGGCCGGTGCCGATCAGGGTGACGACGATCTGGTGGACGAGCGCGGACACCGGGAGGGGCACGTGCAGCTGCCGGGCGGCGTGCAGCCCAAGCTCGAAATCCTTGCGTAAGAGGTGACCGGTGAAGGTCGGGGTGAAATCGAGGTTGACGAAGGCCGGCGTCTTGTAGCGGCTGAAGGTCGACCCCATCACGCTGTCGTTGATGAATTCCAGGTACGCCGACCGGGCAATGCCACCCCGCTGGGCGAGCACCGTGGTCTCGGCCAGAGCCTGGGTGACCACGCCGAGCACCAGGTTGTGGCAGATCTTGACCAGGCGGGCGGCCTCGCCCTCGCCGACGTAGGTCACGCTCTTCCCCAACATCTGGAGATAGGGGAGCGCCCGATCGTAGGCCTCTTTCGGTCCCGACACGGCCAGACTGAGCTTGCCGGCCCGGGCGACCTTCGGGTTGCCGCTGACCGGCGCGGCCAGGAACGCCGCCCCCAGGCTGGCGGCCTTCGCCCGGATCTCGCTGGAGACCTCCATCGAGACTGTGGACGAGTCGATCACCAGCGAGGGCACCCGCCGGCCATTGGCCAACAGGCCGTCGGGTCCGGTCATGACCTGGGCGAAATCCTTTGAGTCGGCCACCGAGGTGATGACGATGTCGCGGTCGGCCAGCTCCGCCGGGTGGTCGACGATGCGAGCGCCGCGCGTGGCCAGCGGCTCGGCCTTGGCCCGGGTGCGGTTGTAGACCGTGAGGTCGCAGCCGCGCTCGAGGAGGCGGTGCGCCAGCACCGAGCCCATCCGGCCGGTGCCGATCCAGCCGAGCGTCTGGCGATCAGGCTTTACCGCGCTCATCCGAAAGCCAAGACCCCCTCCCTGCCCTCCCCGCAAGGGGGAGGGAGATCAAAGCGCAAACGTTTGTCTACCATACCAGTCGACATTTTTGGGTGTCAACGCATCCTCTTATTCGGTGGCGAAGGCCGGGACTGACCGGCGGCCGGCCGGGGCATCGGCGCCGGGTACGGTTGACCCCCGCACCACGAGTTCCGGGTTGAAGACCAGCCGCCGGCGGCTCTGGGCGCCGGTCTCGATCTGTTCGAGCAACAGCCTGGCCGCGGCCGAACCAAACTCGTGGATCGGCACATGGACCGTGGTCAGGCCCGGCAGCAGCCGGCTGGCGAGCGGGATGTCGTTGTAGCCGACGATGGCGACGTCCTCGGGGATCCGCAGGCCCATGCGGCGCGCCGCGCCGAAGGCGCCCACCGCGGTCATGTCGGTCACGGCAAACAGCGCCGTGGGCGGATCGGGCAACGAAAGCAGGCGCTCGGCGGCCTGGGCGCCGCCTTCCTCGCTGTAGCCCGACTCCGCCATCAGCCGCGGATCCGGTGGCAGCCCGCTGTCGGCCAGGGCGGCCAGATAGCCGCGGCGGCGCAGCACGCCGGTGCTCACGGTGGCCTTCCCGGCCAGGTGACCGATGCGGCGATGACCGAGCTCGACCAGGTGCTGGGTGGCCAGCCGGGCCCCCAGCAGGTCGTCGGAGCCGACGAACGGATCATGGCCCTCGTCGCTAAACCGGTTGACCAGCACGTAGGGCATCCGCTGGCTGCGCACCCAGCGGACCGTCGGGTCGTTGAGGAACGTGCTCGCCAGCAGAACCCCGTCCACCCGGCGGGCATGCAGGCTCTGCAGATGGGATCGCTGCCGTTCCGGGCTGCCGTCGGTATTGCAGAGAAGGACGTTATAGCCAAGCGGCGAGGCGCCGTCCTCGACGCCGCGGAAGAGGGCGGCGAAGAAGGGGTTGGTCACATCTGGAATGACCACCGCCAGCACGAAGGTTTGACGGAGCTTCAGGCCGCGGGCGATCCCGTTGGGCCGGTACTCCGTCTCCCGCAGGAGCGCCTCGATCCGGGCCCGGGTAGCGGGGGCGATCCGCAGGCTGGGGTCGTGGTTGGCCACCCGCGAGATGGTGGAGGGGTGAACCCGGGCGCGGGCCGCCAGCTCTTTCAGCGTGACCGGCATGCCGACCTTCTCATTGACATTCGTTTGGACCCGCGCTTAACATAGGACAATCGTTTGTTCAACGCAAGGAACACGCTTGTGTCGAGCAGGAAGGGAGGGAGCATGCGCAAGCCGGTGACCACAATCCTGGCAGGCTTCGGCCTGGTCCTTTCAGCGTGCGGCGGAGGCACCGCCGCGACGCCCACCCCCGGAACGCCCATCACCATCGGGGTGTCGGTCTCCCTGTCTGGCGACTTCTCGGGGGACGGCAAGGCGCTCCAGCAGGGCTACGACCTGTGGGCGCAAGACATCAATGCCAAGGGCGGCTTGCTCGGGCACCAGGTGACCATGAAGTACGTGGACGATGCCAGCAGCACCCAACAAGTGGTGACCAACTATCAGAACCTGATCACGCAGGATAAGGTGGCGCTGGTGTTCGGGCCCTTCAGCAGCCTGCTCACCATTCCGGCCTCCACCGTGACCGACCGCTACGGGTACGCGTTCCCCGAGCCGGCGGGCGGAGGACCGAAGGTTTTCGAGCGCGGTCTGCATTCCATCTTCTTCGTGCAGCCGGCCGCCGTGGAGGACAACCTGGTGAGCTACACCAAGTGGCTGTTGTCCTTGCCTGCGGACCAACGCCCCAAGACCGCCGCCTACGCCACGGAGGACGATCCCTTCACCCAACCCCAAATTGACAAGGCCAAAACCTTGCTGGAAGCGGGCGGGATCACGACGGCGTCCTACAAGGTCTATCCGGCCGAGGCGACCACCTGGGATGCGCTGGCCCTGCAGGTGGTCCATTCCAAGGCCGACGTGGCCATCCTGGGGACCCAGGAGCCCGACGGGGTGGCCTTTATCAAGGCGTTCCAGCAACAGCACTACAACCCGAAGTCACTGGTGGAGACGACCGGCCCGGACCAGGGCAAGGACTTCAGTGACAAGGTCGGAAGCGCCAACACGGAGGGGATCATGGTCCCGGCCGGGTGGACGCCGGGTGCCAAAGCCTATGGCAACGACAAGTTCGTGAGCGAATTCGTCGCCAAGTTTGGCGGGAAACCGGGCGACATCAGCGCCGATTCGGCCGAAGCCTACAGTGTTGGCCAGGTGGTGGATCAGGCGGCGAAGAAGGCGAACAGCATCGACAACAAGGCGCTGATTACCGCGCTGCACAGCGGCACCTACCAGACCATCCAGGGTCCGATTTCCTTCGACAGCGTCGGGAAGCCGCAGGGTGTGGCGGGTGTCTACATCGAACAGTGGCAGAGTGGCCAGGCCGTCTTCGTGTACCCGTCGACCGTGGCCTCGGCCAAGCCGGAATACCCGAAGCCGAACTGGCCCTAACTAAGCCCGAATCCGGGCTAGGCCAAGAGGGACGGTGACCCGTCGCCACCGTCCCTCGCGCGTACCCTTAACCAGGCGATGACCCTGGTCCTGGAGGCGGCGGTGCTCGGCGTCCTGACGGGCGGCGTCTACGCCTTGATGGCCTCGGGCCTGACGTTGATCTTTGGCGTGATGCGCATCATCAACGTCGGCCAGGGCGCTCTCGTCATCCTCGGCGCCTACCTGAGCTTTGTCCTCTTCCGCACCTGGCACGTGGATCCCTTTCTCAGCCTGATCGTGACCATGCCGGTCATGTTCGCCCTGGGCGTCGCCCTGCAGCTGATCTTCATCCGCCCGCTCACCACCGACCGGGAAGCGCTCTCGGTGCTGGTGACGTATGCCATCGCGCTGGGGATCGAGGGGATTCTTGGGTACATCTTTTCGACCAACTACGTCCAGCTGCGGGCCTGGTATGAAACGGCGAGCTTTGCGATCGTCGACTTTCACATCACCTACGTGTATGTCTTCGGCTTCGTCCTCTGCCTGGCCATCCTGGGGGCGCTCTTCCTGATGCTGTACCGCACCACCTTCGGCGCCGCCATTCGCGCGACCATGCTGAACCGCACCGCGGCGCAGCTCATTGGAATCGATGTCGATCGCGTGGCCGCGCTCGCCTTCGGGATCGGCATGGCCACCGCCGCGGCGGGCGGCGTGGTCTTCGGGATCACGAATGCCTTCAACCCCGGCAGTCACTACGACCTGATCTCGCGGCTGCTGACCATCATCGTGCTGGGCGGGCTGGGCAGCCTGCGCGGAGCGGTCATCGCCGCCCTCATCATGCTGGTGACCGAGGACATCACGGCCGTCGTCGTGTCGCCGGTCTGGGCGAGCTTCGCCTTCTTCGTCATCCTGGTGGCCGTCCTGATCGTGCGGCCACAGGGGCTGTTCGGCCTCCGGGTCCGGGATCGGATATGAACACGGTGCTCAGGCTGCCGGCGCTCAAGCCAGCCGGTCTGGGGCTGGCGCTCGCCGCGGCGCTCGCGGTGCCGCTGATTTCCGATCCGGGGACGGCGAGCATGGCGGTCTTCATCGCCATGTACGTCGGGCTGGCCACCGCCTGGAACATTATGGGCGGCTACACCGGCTACATCTCGCTTGGCCATGCGGCCTTCTTCGGCTTCGGCGCGTACACGCTCGGACTGTTCCTGGTGCATCTGGACATCCCGGCGGGCTATCAGCCCTTCCTGCTGGTGCCGGTCGCCGGGGCGCTGACTGCGCTGCTGGCCGCCTTGATCGGCTGGATCGCGCTGCGCACCCGGGCGGCGACCTTCGTGATCGTGACCATCGCCTTCATGTTCATGCTCCAACTGCTGGCCGAGAACCTGGTGAACCTGACCGGCGGCGGCGCCGGCCTGGGGCTTCCGGTGCCCAGCTGGGGCGGGGACTTCTTCGCCATCCCCTTCTACTACGCCATGCTGGCGCTGGCCATCCTGGGGATCACGGTCTCCTGGGCGATCCGGCGATCGAAGTTCGGTCTGGGCCTGCTGGCGATCCGCGACGACGAGGACAAGGCTCTCGCGGTTGGAGTCCCCACGCGGGCGTTCAAGCTGGCGGCGTTCGTGATCAGCGCCGCCCTGGTGGGGATGATCGGCGGCGTCTATGCGTACTTCATCACCTACATCTATCCGCAATTCGTGGTCGATCCGCTGATCGGGATCTCGATGGTCCTCATGGTCTTCTTCGGCGGCCTCGGCACGCTCAGCGGACCGGTGCTGGGGGCGATCATCCTCGAGTGGTCGCAGCTGCAGTTCGCCTACCACTTTGGCGCGAGCCGCCTCTACCTCATCTTCTATGCGGCTGTCTTCTTGCTGGTCATCCGCTTCCTGCCGCGAGGCATCGTGCCATCGCTCGCCGACCTGGTCGCCCCCCAGCGCCACAGCCGCGCGGCCGGACCGCCAGGGCCAGCCAGGGATTCCGCTGAGCCACCGCCGCCGGTCCGTCAGGGGCTGGCCTCCCCATGAGCCTGCTCGAGATCGCAAACCTGGGCAAGCGCTTCGGCGGCGTGGTGGCGGTGGATCAGTGTTCGCTATCCGTCGCGGCTCGCAGCATCACCGG
>DASQAY010000289.1:0-2376 GCA_035635515.1 Candidatus Eiseniibacteriota bacterium
GAGTGGACGCGCCAGCGCGATGACGTGCCCTTGCTGGCCCGACTCGAGGCGCTGATGGCCCGGGCCGGCTCCGCGGCCGCGGACCTGTCGGCGGTGGCGGCCGCCCGCGGTCCGGGGTCGTTTACGGGCATCCGGCTGGGGTTGGGGCTAGCCCTGGGGATCGCGTCGGGCCGGGGGGTGGCCCTGTTCCTACTCGACAGCCTGCGTGCGCTGTCGGCCCAGGCCCCGCGTGACGGCCCGCCCGCCGGGGCCCTTCGCGATGCGGGGCGCGGCGAGGTCTACGCCTGGCGTCCCACCGTGGCCCCGGCGCGCATCGCCACCACCAGCTTGCCGGGGTGGATCCAGGCCGACGACCGGCTGGTGGTCGACCCGCCGGGGGCCTTGGCCGAATGGTCACCGGGCCAGGCAGCCTGGGAAGTCCCGAGCGCGCGGCGCCGCTCAATGCTCGAGGCGCTGGCCGACGAAGCGAATCGCGTCATGAATCATGAAAAACCCGTGCGATATCATGAAGTGGAGGCGATGTATGTCCAGCCGGCCGCGGCTGAGGAACGCCGTTCCAGATGATGCAGCTCAAATCGCGTACGCTCGTCGGCCCGATGCGGGAGGAGGACATCCCGCAGGTGCAGCTGATCGAGAAGGAAATCTTCCCGACGCCGTGGCCGAAAAACGCCTACTACCGGGAGCTCAATCACAACCGTTCGGCCTTCTACATCGTCCTGCGTCGCGATGACCAGATCGTCGGCTACGCGGGGCTGTGGAAGATGAGCGACGAGGCGCACATCACGACCGTCGGGGTGCGTGTCGGCGAGCAGGGAAAGGGGTACGGCCATGCGTTGATGGCGGCGCTGATCCAGCGCGCTTATCAGCTCGGCTCTCGCTGGTTGACGCTCGAAGTGCGCCCTTCCAACGAGGTGGCCGTGCGGCTGTATGAGAAATTCGGCTTCAAGGTCATCGGCCGCCGGCGCGGCTATTACACCGACAACAATGAGGACGCCATCGTGATGTGGTCGGACTCCATTCACACCACCGCATTCAAGCGGCGGTTCAAGGAGATTCTCGACTCGATCGAGATCGAAGGTCTCGATAGCAACCCCTCGTAGACTCCTCGCGATCGAGACGTCCTGCGATGAGACCGCTGCGGCGGTTGTCGCCACCGGTCCGCGGGTCCTCTCCAACATCATCCGGTCGCAGGACGCGATCCACGCCCCGTACGGCGGAGTGGTCCCCGAGCTGGCGGCCCGCAGCCATCTTCAGACCCTGGTGCCGACGGTGGAGCGCGCCCTGGCGGTGGCGGGGGATGGCGGCTGGCCGGCCATCGACGCGGTGGCGGTCACCCGCGGCCCGGGGCTGGTCGGGGCGCTGCTGGTGGGCATCCAGGTGGCGCAGGGGCTGGCCTGGGCCCGGGGACTGCCGGTCATCGGCGTCAGCCACCTGGCCGCCCATCTCTACGCCGGCCAGATTGCCGACCCCGTGCTGCGGCCTCCGGCGCTGGCCCTGATCGTGTCCGGCGGCCACAGCGACCTGGTCCGCTGGAACGAGGACGGCACCATCGCGGTGATCGGCCGCACCATCGACGACGCGGCGGGCGAAGCCTTCGACAAGGGCGCTCGGATCCTGGGCCTGCCCTTCCCGGGTGGCCCGGCCATCGACCGCCTCGCCGAAACTGGCGATCCCAGGGCGTTCCGCTTCCCGCGGCCCCGCGCCCCGGGCCTCGATTTCAGCTTCAGCGGGGTCAAGACGGCGTTGCTCTACGAAGTCCGCAAGCACGGCGAGCTCTCGGATCGCGAGCGGGCCGACCTGGCCGCCAGCTACCAGGAAGCCATCGTGGATGCCCTGCTCCAGCGGGTGGAGGCGGCGCAAGCGGCCGACCCCGCCCCGGTGATCATCCTGGGCGGCGGCGTGGCGCGCAACCGGCGGCTGCGCCAGGCTGCCCAACAGCGGCTGGGAGGCCGCGCCCGGCTGGTCATTCCGGCCCCGGAGCTGTGCACCGACAACGCGGCTATGATCGGCGCAGCGGCACTGGTCGAGTGGGAGCGGCGAGGCCCGGACCGCGTCCCATTCGACGCGGATCCGAGCCTCGGCTTCGGTTAGCTCACATCCTCGATGGCTTCGGCCAGGATCTTTTGGCCGGTCTTCGACGGGTGGATGTCGCATCGGCCGGTTGGCAGCCGGATCAGGAGCCCCGCGACGCAGCTGTCTCCGCCGGCCTCGGCCGCGGCGGCCTGGAAGGCGCCAAATCCGTCGGCCACTTGTCCTCGGAACGCGGTCGTGACGGTCGCGACTACCTGGTTGATCGCCCCCAGAGCCCCAAGCTGGTTCGCATCGTTGTAGTTGGTGAGGTAGTAGGTCAGGGCAACGAGGTGGCCCCGGAAGCCG
>DASQAY010000290.1:0-5369 GCA_035635515.1 Candidatus Eiseniibacteriota bacterium
TATGGCGACCATCTCCGCTGCGGGGCGGTGGCCCGCTTCGCGCCGGTGATGGAGGCCGTGACCCGCTTTGCCGACCGGGGCGGCCTCGTCCTGGGGATCTGCAACGGCTTCCAGATCCTGCAAGAGGCCAGGCTGCTGCCCGGGGCGCTGCTGCGTAACGATTCGTGCGAGTTCCGATGTGAATGGGTGCACCTGCGGGTGGAACGCGCCGAGTCGCCGTTCACCCGGGAGTGCCGCCCGGGGCAGGTGCTCCGGATTCCGATCTCGCACGGCGAAGGGAATTTCTATGCCGACCCGCAAACCCTGGAGTCCCTCGAGCAGGGAGGCCAGATCGTCTTCCGATACTCCAGCCCCGACGGCCGGGTGACTAGGGACGCCAATCCTAACGGCTCACTGCGGAACATCGCCGGCATCGTCAATGCCCGGGGCAACGTGTTGGGGATGATGCCGCATCCGGAGCGGGCCTGCGAACCGCTGCTGGGCGGCGCCGACGGGCTCTGGATCCTGCGGTCCGCCATGCGGGCCCTGGTGGCTGCCTGATGGCGGTGGCCTCCCCGCGCCGAAACCTGGACACGGTGGCGCTGACCGAGGAGGAATATCAGGAGATCGTTCGCTTATTGGAGCGCGAGCCAAACGACCTCGAGCTGGGTATGTTCGGGGCGCTCTGGAGCGAACACTGCAGCTACAAGACGTCGCGCCCGCTGCTGCGCCAGCTACCCACCAGCGGCGACGGCGTCTTGCAGGGACCTGGCGAAAACGCAGGGGTGGTCGACATCGGAGACGGCCTGGCGGTCGTCTTCAAGATCGAGTCGCACAACCATCCGTCGGCGATCGAGCCGTACCAGGGGGCGGCCACCGGGGTGGGCGGCATCCTGCGGGACATCTTCACCATGGGCGCCCGTCCCTTCGCCATCCTGGACTCGCTCCGGTTTGGACCGCCGCACGATCCGCGCAGCCGCTACCTGTTCCAGGGCGTGGTGGAGGGCATTGGCGGATACGGCAACTGTTTCGGCTGCCCGACCGTCGGCGGCGAGGTGTATTTCGACGACGGCTATGCCGCCAACCCGATCGTGAACGCCATGTGCGTCGGCCTCGTCCGTCACGATCGGGTCCGACGGGCCCGCGCCGAGCAGGCGGGTGACCGGCTGTTACTGGTGGGTGCCGACACCGGGCGCGATGGCATCCACGGGGCGAACTTCGCGTCCGTCGAGATGGATGAGCACTCGCCAGACCGCCGCCCGGCGGTCCAGGTGGCCAATCCCTTCCTGGAGAAGCTGCTGTGTGAGGCCTGCCTGCAGCTGAACGAGCTGGATGGTGTGGTGGCGATCCAGGACCTGGGGGCCGCCGGCCTCACCGGGGCGGCCTGCGAGCTGGCGCACCGCGGCGGGCGTGGCGTCGAGCTCGACGTGGCCCGGGTCAGCCGTCGCGAGCGGGGCATGACGCCCTATGAGGTGATGCTGTCCGAGTCGCAGGAGCGCATGCTGGTGCTGGTCAAGCCGGAGGCCGAGCCAGCCGCTCACCGGGTGCTCGACGCGTTCGAGCTGCACGCCGATCGTGTGGGGATTATCCTTCGCCGGCCGCGGGTCCGGGTTCGCGATGGCGCAGCGGTGGTGGCCGACCTGCCGCTGGATGCCCTGATCGACGGGGTCCCCATCCGCTCGTTGATGGCCACCGGGGTTGCCGCCCCGGAGACGGCCAGCATCGCGCCGCTGCGTGATCCGGCAGCCATGTTGTTGGAGCTGCTGGCTCGACCGAATCTGCGCAGCCGCCGGCCCATCTATCGCCGCTACGACCACCAGGTTGGCAACAACACGGTGATTGGCCCCGGATATGATGCCGCCCTGCTCCGGGTTCCGGGGACGCCAAAAGCGCTGGCACTCACCACCGACGGCAACGCCGCCTTCGTCAGCCTGGACCCATACACCGGCACCCAGCTGGCGGTGGCCGAAGCCGCGCGCAACATTGCCTGCACCGGGGCGCGCCCCCTGGCCGTGACCAACTGTCTCAACTTTGGCAACCCGGAGCGGCCGCGGGTCGCCTGGCAGTTGCACGAAAGCGTGCGCGGCCTGGCCGATGCCTGCCGCGCGCTCGAGCTTCCGGTGGTCAGTGGCAACGTGAGCCTCTACAACGAGACCGATGGCATGAGCATCCCCCCCACGCCGGTGGTCGGGATGGTCGGGATCCTGGACGACATCGACCGCCGCTGCGGCGCCGGCTTCCGGGACGAGGGGGACCTGATCTTCCTCCTGGGCGAGACGCGCGAGGAGCTGGCCGGCAGCGAGTACAGCCGGGCAGTGGGGGCGCCGCTGGAAGGCTCCGCCCCGCTGGTCGATCTCGGTGCGGAAGCCCGACTCCTGCGCGCCCTCCACGAGGCGATCGGCGCCGGCACGCTCAGCTCCGCGCACGACGTCGCCGAGGGCGGCCTGCTGGTGAGCATCGCCGAGTGCGCCCTGTTCGGCGGCCAGGGCGCGCAATGCCCCGGCCTTTCCGGCCAGGTCAGCCCGGCCGCCCTCTACTTCGGCGAGTCCGCCGGGCGGGTGGTGGTCACCGTCGTCGCCCGCCGGGTACCCGAGCTGCAGAAGGTGATGGCCGCCCACCGGGTGCCGTTGCAGGCCCTGGGGGTGGTCGGTGGCGGTGCGCTGGTGGTCGGGCACGCGGTGCGGCTCGACCTGGAAGCGCTCCGCTGGGCGTGGGAGACGCCATGGTAAGGCTCCCATCACTTCGCGACGAGCGCATGCAAGAAGCCTGCGGCTTGTTCGGCATCGATGCCCGCGGCGAAGACGTCGCCAACCTCACCTACTTCGGCCTCTACGCCCTGCAACACCGTGGGCAAGAGAGCGCCGGGATCGCCGTCAGCGACGGGCGGCAAATGCGGATGCACAAGAACGTCGGGCTGGTGGCCCAGGTGTTCGACGCCGACTCCCTGCAGGCGTTGACCGGGCACCTGGCGCTGGGCCACACCCGATACTCGACGACGGGCTCGAACCGGATCGCCAACGCCCAGCCGCTGGTGGTCGAACATCCCCAACTGGGCCCCCTGGCCCTCGGACACAACGGCAACCTGACCAATGCCGCCGCCCTGCGGAAAGACCTGGAAGAACACGGCGCCGTCTTCGAAACGTCGAGCGATACCGAGGTGATTGCGCAACTGCTGGCCCGGACGCCGGGTCCGGACCTGCTGGCGGTGCTGCGCCGGACGCTGCCCCGATTGCAGGGGGCCTACTGCCTGCTGCTGCTCTCGCGGGACACGCTGATCGGGATCCGTGACCCGCTGGGCATCCGCCCGCTCTGCTTCGGCCGCCTACCCGAGGGCGGCTGGATCATCGCCTCAGAGACCTGCGCGCTGGACACCGTGGGGGCCGAGCTGGTGCGCGAGGTCGAGCCGGGCGAGGCGGTCCAGCTCGGCCACGGTGAGCCGCTGGTGACCCAGCTGATGCCCTCGGTTCGCAAGGCGACCTGCATGTTCGAATTCATCTACTTTGCTCGGCCGGATTCGCGCCTCCAGGGGCAATCCCTCTATGAGGCCCGCCGCAACATGGGCCGTCAGCTGGCCATCGAGGCGCCGGCCGACGCCGACATCGTGATCGCGCTGCCCGACTCGGGCACGCCGGCTGCGGTGGGCTACGCCGAGCAGAGCGGCATTCCGTTCAGCGAAGGGCTGATCAAGAGCCGCTATATCACCCGCACCTTTATCCAGCCCAATGAGCGGCTGCGCAACGTCGGCATCAAGCTGAAGTTCAATCCGCTGCGGGAGATCCTGGCCGGCAAGCGGGTCGTCCTGGTGGACGACTCCATCGTCCGCGGCACCACCAGCCGGAAGATCGTGGAGGAATTGCGCCGGGCCGGCACGACGGCCGTGCATTTTCGGGTGAGCAGCCCGCCAATCCAGTGGCCATGTTTCATGGGCATCGACATCGCCTCCCGGTCAGAGCTGATTGCCTCCGGGCGGTCGGTGCAGGAAGTCGAGGCGCTGATCGGCGCCGACTCCCTTCGCTACCTGAGCAAGCAGGGATTGCTGCGAGCGGTGACCAACGTGAGCGGCTTCTGCATGGCCTGCTTCGACGGCGACTACCCGGTCCCAGTTCCGGTGCAGCTGGAGATGGACAAGCTGGCGCTGGAAGCGGCGGAGGTGACGAGTGCCCACCTATAAGGAGGCGGGCGTCGATATCGATGCTGGGAACCGGGCGGTCGAGTTGATCGCGCCCCTGGCCCGCGCCACGCAGGGGCCGGCCGTGCTGTCGGGCATCGGGCCGTTCGCCGGAATCTTCGCGCTCGACCTGGCCCGCTACCGCCAGCCGGTGCTGGTGGCCAGCACCGACGGGGTCGGCACCAAGGTGCTGCTGGCCGAGGCGCACCACCGCTACTTCGAGATCGGGCAGGACCTGGTCCACCACTGCGTGAACGACGTGCTCACCACCGGCGCGGCGCCGCTGTTCTTCCTCGACTACGTGGCCACCGGGCGGCTGGATCCGGGCGTGGTAGCGGAGGTCGTGGCCGGCATTGCCGACGCCTGCCGGAAGGTGGACTGCGCCCTGCTGGGCGGTGAGACGGCGGAGATGCCCGATGTCTACTCAGGCACCACGTTCGACCTGGCCGGCTTCCTGGTCGGGATCGCGGAGCGCGAGGAGTTGATCGATCCCAGCCAGATCCGGGAGGGCGACGCCATCCTGGCCCTGCCGTCCAGCGGTCTCCACACCAACGGCTATTCGCTGGCTCGGCGAGTGGTGCCCACCCAGGCGCTGCACGAGGCCGTCACTCCGGGCGGGCCATCGGTGCTGGATGCGTTGCTCGAACCACACCGCTGTTACCGGTCGGAGGTGCGACGGCTGGGTTCGGTCATCCGGATCAAGGGCCTGGCCCATATCACTGGCGGGGGTGTGGTGGGCAACCTGCCCCGGATTCTGCCCCCTGGGCTGGGGGCCGAGATTGTGCGGGGGCGCTGGCCCGAACCGCCAATATTTGACTTCCTGGCCCCCTTCGTCCCGGACGATGAGCTGTGGCGGACCTTCAACATGGGGCTGGGCATGCTGGTGGTGGTCGACCCCGGCGACGTGGCGGCCGCCATGGGGACCCTGGAGGGCCAAATCTTCCAGGTCGGCACGGTCACCTCCAGCGATGGCGTCACCATTCGCGAGTGACCAAGCTTCGGGTCGCCGTCCTCGTCTCGGGTCGGGGCAGCAATCTGCGCGCCTTGCTGGATGCCTGCGCGAATCCCGATTTCCCGGCGCGCGTGGTGCTGGTCTGCGCCAACCGGGACGCACCCGCCCTCCAGCACGCCCGGCAATCGGGCGTCGCCCACATCGTGTTTCGGCGGCAGGCCTATCCCAGTCGGGAGGCGCGCGACCTGGCGATGGCCCGCGCGCTGGCGG
>DASQAY010000291.1:0-9645 GCA_035635515.1 Candidatus Eiseniibacteriota bacterium
CTGGTTGTGGTATTCGCCCTGGCGGTGGGCGGGTTCATCATGGTGCTGCGCGCCCAGCAGAGCGGTCCGGGGGCCGCGCTGGCAGCGGCGAACCTGCGCGCGGTGACCCCGGCGGACGGCGCCACCAACGTGCCCGTCAGCGGGGACCTGCGGGCCGAGTACGTCAGCCGGCCGAGCCAGGATCCGTTGATCAAGATCGAACCGCCAGCTGGCGTGACCATGGATCCTGGACATTGGGATGGAACAACGTTTGTGGTCCACTACAGCGGACTCCGGGAGAACAGCCTTTACCACGTCGAGCTCGACCAGGACAGCTGGACCGGGAAGGGTGAGCACAAACAGATCAAGGCTCGCTGGTCGTTCCGAACCGGGTCCAAAGAGACCCCAACGCCCACCGCGCGGCCAACCAGTTCCGCCTCGCCGCCGCCGAACAGCCAGACCCCGCTGATCTGGTATAGCGCGAGCAGCCTCCAGGGTCTGGATTGGAACGGCAAGCCGGTGAAGAGCCTGAATCTCGGCGTCCGGGTCCAGTCCCCGGACGGTCTGCGACTCTGGAACTCAGGGACCCCAAGCACCGAGATCGATGATGCCGACGGCCACCCGGTCGGTTCCATCGCCGGCCTTTCGCCGGCGATGTGGGCCGATGATAGCCGCCAGTTCTGTGCCATCACCTACCAGCCGTACAACCTCGAGCTCGAAACGCTGGATGGAAAGCGCCACCCGGTGGGCGCGATTTCGGTGACACCCGGAACGATGCAAACGCCACAGCTCGCAGCCTGTAGCGTGCTCACCGGGCGCGCCATCGTCGTCGGCGAGTCCAACGGGTATGTCTGGAGCCTATCGATGATCTCGCTGACCGACGGCAGCGTCATCTACAAGCAGAGTTACCCAAACCCGCTCGCCCACCTGGCGGCGAGTCACGATGGGCGATACGTCGCGGAGCAGCTGGCCGGCAATGCGAACGGCCGCCCGACGACGCTGATCCGCGAGTTGCCGAGCGGCACCGTTGTGGGCCAGCTGAGCGACATTAGCGTCCAGGCCTTCTCCTGGGATGGCTCGCTGGTGGCCGGCGGCACCCCGGGCAACGCCAGCTTGAGCGGTGCTCAGGTCGTTCGCTGGCAAACCCATCAACTCGTCTGGGATCGGTGCGGCTGTCCGTTAGCCTTCCAGGTGAGGGTGCTCGCGGAGCCTGGTGGCACGAAGTTCGCCATCGTGGGCATCTATCCGCAGCAGCAGCGGTCGTTCACCATCGTCGATGCCAACGGCGGCGCCCAATCGGTGCCCGTGGGGCCGATCGTCCCGGCCTTTTAGCGTCCCCGATCGCGAAGGATACGGGCAGGGAGAGTCAGAGCCGCTAGGGACTCGGCTCGCCGGCCGGCTTCAGATCCAGCGCCAGCGAGTTGATGCAGTAGCGCTCGCCAGTGGGGGCCGGCCCGTCGTTGAAAACGTGCCCGAGATGTGACCCGCAGCGCTTGCACAGGACCTCCGTGCGGCGCATGAACAGACTGTTGTCGGAGTGGAGCTCGACCGCCTCCAGGTTGGCCGGCTCGTAGAAGCTGGGCCAGCCCGTTCCAGACTCGAACTTCGTCTTTGAGTTGAAGAGTTCCGCCCCGCAGGCGGCGCAACAGTAGGTGCCGTCCGCCTTGGTGTGGACGTACTTGCCGGTGAACGGCCGCTCGGTTCCCTTCTTCCGCAGGACGTCGAATTGTTCCGGGGTCAGCTCGCTGCGCCATTCGGCGTCGGTCTTGGAAATCTTGGTGCTCACGCCGGTGAGTCTACCCAGAATTGGCGTTTCCGCATCGTGGGCTGCCGGCGAGCTGCCTCCCCTGACCGAGAGCCTAGTTCTTGAACCCCAGCATGCGGCGTTCGCTGCGCGCCTGGGCCAGGCTCTCGTCCGCCTGGGCGAGCAGGGAAGCCCGGTCGTCCTTGCCTGCCTCGGTGGCGGCAATGCCGACATTGACTCCCAGGCGCACGATCTCGCTGGTCCCGTTAGCCGAGAACGGATGCTCCTCCAGCTGCCGGCGCAGCCGCTCGGCCGTGCGGGCAGCCACCGCCCGGTCACCCTCGGGGATCACCAGGCAGAACGTGCTGTCCTTCAGCCGTGCCAGGCTGTTGATCTTGCGGGTCTTCAGCTGGATCAGCGCCACCGCCTCGCGCAAGACCCGTCCGATTCCCGACTCGCCGTACTTCCCCCGTAACGCCTCGTAGCCGTCGATCTCGAAGATGGCCAGGGACAGGTTGTGGCCGTGGCGCGACGCTCTACTGATCTCTTTGTCTAGCAGCTCGTCCAGGTAGCGCTGGCTGTAAGCGCTGGACTGGGGATCGAGCAGGCTGGCATGCTCGGCCTGGATCAAGCGCCGCCCCATCACGATGGCGTACAGCCCTTCGGACACGAACGCCTTGAGCGCCTCCATCGGCTCCTCCAGGTTCTCGCGGGGCAGGTCGTAGCCCACCGCGATGGCCCCGAAGGTCTCTTTCCCCTCCCCAACCGGGATCGGGACCCCCACGACGCTCCCCGCATCCACCGCCTCGCCGGTCAGGTACCGGCACCAGGCACTCTGGGAGACATCGGGCACCGTCACCGGGCGGTCGGCGTGCTTGACCCACTCGCCGATTCCCTCCAGCAGCCGCCGCTTGGCCTCGACCAGGTGGTCGGGGCTCGGCTGGTCAAAGCCCGAGGACAGCTCGCCCCCGACGTTGTCCATCAGCAGCACCAGGGCGTAGTCGGCCCGGGTGAGGTAGAGCACGGCATCGACCAGGTGCTGGACGAGCGTCTCCGAGTTGGGCGACTCGGCGATTCGCGTTTCCAGTTGCCGGAGGGCGTGCCCGACCCGCTCCTTGGCCTGCATCTCGGCCAGCAGGTTCAGCCCCACCGAGACCAGTTCGCCGGCCGCCAGTAGCTTCTCGCGAGGGTGCTCCGGCACCGCCTCGGCGGCCTGGATCAGCTCGTCCGGGAAGATTTTCAGCTTGAAGGCCAGCTCCGCCAGCGGCTCCACCGGGTTGGCGGCAAACTTCACCGCCGGGCTGACCACCGCGCCGATCTGCGCCTCCTTGTCGTTGCGGATGGGGGCGATGAAATGCCCCACGCCGGCGGCACAGACCCCGATCGTCTCCGTGTCCCGGCGGAGGAAGGCCCGATCGAAATAGAGCGGGCAGGCTTTTTGCTCCTGGAGCATCCGGCAGTACCGGGGGTAGACCTCGACCGGCGTGTACGGCCGCGTCTCCATATCGAACGCTTGCAGCCGCAGCCCAGTGGACGACTGGAACCGGTCGGCAATACGGGAAAACTCCGGGCTCTCGACCAGGGGGGCGAGGTCGCCCTCAAGCGGTTGATCGTCCATGGCAAAGACGGGCGCCTGCTTCGGCCCTCCCGGAAACAACGCTGTAACAGGACAAAACCTGTTCCAATTCAAGCTGAATTCGGCCGGTGGGGGTTTCCCCAGATCCCCGTTACACTGGACGTTCTCATGCTGGCTGCGGCGGGCCTGACGAAGCGGTACGGCCCGCTCACTGCCGTGGACCACCTCGATCTCTCGGTCGGGCCGGGAGAGCTGTTCGGCTTCCTGGGCCCCAACGGGGCCGGGAAGACCACCACCATCAAGATGCTGGTTGGCCTCCTCCGGCCGACCGCCGGCACGGCCTCCGTGGCGGGGTTCGACCTGGCCAAAGAACCCGAGGCAGCCAAGCGCCGGATCGGCTACGTGCCGGACGCCGCCTTCCTGTACGAGAAGCTCACCGCCCGGGAGTTCCTGGAGTTCTCGGCCGACCTGTACCAGGTGCCACCCGAATCCAGAAAGAAGCGGATCGAGACCTTCCTCCAGCTCTTCCAGCTCCGCGACCGGGCTTCCGACTTGCTGGCCGGCTACTCGCGCGGGATGCGCCAGAAAGTGGCACTGGCGGCGGCCCTCCTGCACGACCCCCAGGTCCTGTTCCTGGACGAGCCCACCGTCGGCCTGGACCCGCGCAGCGCCCGGCAGATGAAGAACATCTTGCTGGACTTCTGCCGGGAGGGCAAAACCGTGTTCCTGTCCACCCACATCCTGGAGATCGCGGAACAGATGTGCACCCGCATCGGCATCATCGACCACGGCAAGCTGATCGCGGTCGGCACGCTCGAAGAGCTGCGGCGGATGGTGTCCGCCGACGGACAATCACTGGAGCAGATCTTCCTGCAGCTGACCGGCAGCCAGGACGAAGACGTGGCCTCTCCCCTGGTGGAGCTGTGACGCGCTCACTGGGGGATGCCTTCCGGTTTGCCGCCATCCTGTCGGCCGCCCAGTTCCGGATGTTCATCAACCAGACCCTGCGCAGCCGCGAGCCGATGCGCCTGGTCCTGCTGGTGCTGGGGGGCCTGTTCGTGCTCTTCCTGTGGGTCCAGGAACTGGCAGGCACCCTGCTGGCAGCCGAGGCCTCGCGCCGCTTCCCATCCCGCTTCGGCCACATCGCCAGCCATGACGTGCTGCAGGTCGTGGGGGTCGCGCTGGTCGCCTACGCGGTGCTCCTGCTGTTTTCGAGCGCCCTGTTCAGTCTCAACGCGCTGCTGCTGAATCCCGACCTCGACCTCTTGCTGGTCACACCGTGGCGGGTGGACACCGTGCTGGCGGCGCGGATGCTCAACCAGGTCCTGCGCATGGTGCTCCTCAGCCTGCTGTTCGTCTTGCCGCTCCTCTGCGGGCTGGGCATCGTCCTGCACCAGCCGCTCGTCCCGCTGGCATTGATCGTCCTGCTGGCGGTCTTTCCGGTGATGTTCGTGATCGGCGCATCGGTGATGGTCCTGGCCATTGTCCGCTTCATTCCGCCCAGCCGCGCCCGCGAGGCCATGGCCGCGGTCGGGATCGTGTTTGCGGTGGTCATCAACCTGGCTAACTTCCTTCTCAACCCGGCCTTCTCGTCCCGGCCGCCAGGGCTGCGACCGGGCATCCCCAACCTCCCGTTGGGGACGACGCCCTGGCTGCCGTTCGGCTGGGCCGGCCGCGCGGTTACCGGCGTCCTGTCGGGTGACCCCGGGGCAGCCCTCGGGTGGGGCGGTCTCTTCATCGCTGTCACCCTCGTGGTCCTGCTGCTGGGCACCCGGGTCAGCGGTGTGTTGTACCTGAGTGGGTGGGCGCAGGGTGCCTGGGGCGCGCCCGGACCCGCCCGCGCGGTTCCGAAAGCGCCCGCAGACCGCGCGCCGCGGCGGCGCAGTCCGGTGGTGGCCCTGGTGCTCAAGGACTGGCGCGTGCGTCGGCGCGACGTGGCCCAGCTGACCGGGCTGGCCATGCCGTTCGGGTTCTTCCTCCTGGTGCTGGCCCTCAACGGACCGCGGCTCCTGTCCAGCCTCGAACCGTTGGGGTCTGGCCCCCTCAAGGCGCTCACCGGTATCGTGCCCGTCCTGCTCATCCTGCTGTCCCTGACGACCGCCCTGGGACTCAGCGCGGTCAGCCTGGAGGGCAGAGCCATCTGGGTTTACGCCAGCTCGCCCAACTCCATGCGCAGCCTGCTGGAAGCCAAGTGCTGGGCCGCGGCCCTGCCCACCATCGCCGTCTCGCTGGTGATGGGGACGGCACTGCAGGTGGCCATCCACCCGGACCTGCCGTGGGCCGTGGGGGCGGTGACTCTCCTGGTCGTGCTGAGCGGCGCCCTGGCCTGCGTGATGGTCGGGCTGGGGGGTATTGTCGGCCGCTTCGACTGGACCGACGCCCGGCGGATGGTCCACCCCGTGGGCGGGCTGGTCGCGCTGCTCGTGCAGTTCGGCCTGATCATCGCCGTGGCCGGCCTGGTGCTGCTGCCGCTGTTGCTGGCCAGCATCTTCCACCAGTCGCTGCTCGGACTTTTCCTGGCCGGGGTGCTGGCCGCCAGCCTGGCCGCGGTGGTAACGGCCATCGTCGTCTTAGTCCTGGCTGAGCAACGCCTCCGCCGGCTCGAGGTCTGAACCGGCGGCCCGCGCGCCCTGCCGCACTTCGTGGTGGTGCCGGCAGCGAGCCTCATAGGCAGAGGCGCCCGCCACCACGATCAAGGGATCATCCGGTGCAGCCGGTTGGCCGTCCACCAGGCGCTGGGTGCGGGTGGCCTGTCGCGACCCGCATCCGGGAAACTGGCACGACGCCTGCAGCTTGGTGAGCCGGTCAGCCACCGCCATCAGCTGCGGCATCGCCCCGAAGGGACGCGCCAGGAAGTCGAGGTCCAGGCCGGCCAGGATCACGTGGCGCCCCTCGTTGGCCAGCTCCTGAGCCAGCTCCACGATGTCGCTGGCGAAAAACTGGACTTCGTCCATCCCCACCACGCGGGTATCGTCGCGCAGCTGCGCGCGGATCTCACCGACATCCGGCACCGCCAGCGCCGGGAACCGGATGTCGCGGTGGGAGGCCACCGCCTCCAGCGCGTAGCGATCGTCGAGTGCGGGTTTGAAGGCCTGGATCGCCGCACCGGCAAACCGTTCCTGGTCCAGGCGGCGGATCAGCTCCTGGGTCTTGCCGCTGAACATGCAGCCGGCGATCACCTCCAGGGTGCCGGTCGGCTCCTCGAACCAGCGCTCCTGGAACGCGAGCGGACGGGCCGCCGCGGAGTGGTGGCGGCGGCAGACCGGCAGGTAGCGGTCCTCCCCGCGTGCCTGGAATCGCTGCGTCCGGCTGGCAGGGTTGCGGCATCCGCGCTGGGCGCAGACGCCGTCGTCCAGTTTGAGGACCAGGTCGGCGGCGCACAGCATGCGGGGCATCGGTCCGGACGGGGTGCCGGTGGCATCCAGCTCCCAGCCCGCCACCACCACGTCGATGCGCGCTCCCGTCGCCAGGTCGTCGGCCAGCCCGATCAGGTCGTCTCCGAAGCGCTGGGCCTCGTCGATGACCACCAGGTCGGTGGCGGGATCGATCGCATCCCGGATCTCTGACACGACGGCCGGTCCGCTGAAGCGCTGCACACCTCGCCGCTGGCGTTCGGCTCGCTCGGCCTCCGCTTCCAGTTTCTTCGTCTTGCCCGAGTGGGTAGGGCCGCAGTAGGCGGTGAGGCTTCCCAGCCGACGCCGCTCCCGGTCCGCGCGAAAGCGTTCCTGGCCGATGAGACTATCCGCGGCGGAACTCCGCCTTCGCCTCCTCGACCAGGGCCGGCTCGGCGAGCAGATCGGCCCCGGTCATGGCCAGCGCTTTGGCCGCCTCGGTCATGGCCTGATAGCCGCGCGGGGTGTTGGACGCCTCCAGGAACGCCTGCGAGTGTCCGGGGACGTCGGCGGCAGCGATGCCGATGGTGGGATGCAGGCCCGGGACCACGTGGCTGACGTTGCCCATATCGGTGGAGCCCGCGTTTTCCCACGCCGGGCTCTCGGTAGGCTGAATCCCGAGCCGCCGCAGGTTGTCCTCGAACAGCTTGGCCAGCACACCGTTGTTGCGCAGGTCGGTGTACGGTTCGTCCGGAAAGGTCAGGTTGACGCTGCACCCGGTGGCCAGCGCGGCCGCTCGGAAGATATTCTTGACCTTCTCCAGCAGCTCTTCCATGTAGGCCTTGTCCCGAGCCCGCACCAGGAACTCGCCGCTGGTCCGCTCCGGGATGATGTTGGGGGCGGTGCCGCCCTCCTTGATGAACCCGTGCAGCCGGGCGCCTTCCTTGAGCTGCTGGCGCAGCATGCTCACCCCGTTGTAGGCCATCACGAACGCATCCAGCGCGTTGATGCCCTTCTCCGGGTCGCCGGCGGCGTGCGCGGCGCGACCGATGAATTCCCAGTGCATGTGGGTGACCGCCAGGGCCCAGTGCCGGACCTGGGTGCGGGTGTCCGGATGCACCATCATGGCGGCGTCCACTTCCTGGAAGATGCCGGCTCGGATCAACCGCACTTTGCCCCCGCCGCCTTCCTCGGCCGGCGTCCCGATCACTTGCACCCGGCCGCCGAACTTCTCCAGCTGCTCTGCCAGGGCGATACCCGCACCGGTCGAGGCGGTCCCGATCAGGTTGTGCCCACACCCGTGGCCCAGACCGCGCAGGGCATCGTACTCGGCCAGGAAGGCGACGGTGGGGCCCTTCCCGTGGCTCCGCGTGGCGACGAACGCGGTCGGCGTGTCGCCGACGCCCACCTCGACGGTGAACCCGTGCCCGCGCAGCAGCTCGATCAGCCAGCCGGCCGCCCGGTGCTCCTCGTATCCGATCTCCGGGTTGGCATGGATGTCGCGGCCGATGCGCTCCAGGTCGGGGCGCAGGCGGTCCACGCGTTCACCGATGCGGTCCTTCACGGCCGCGACCGCCGTCTGAGTCAGAGCCATGGCGGACTTATTCTAGCGAGGGTGAGATACGCGACCGCACGTTCGTCCCCCCTTCCGGTAAAGGCCATTCTCGGCAAACTCTCCCTCCCCCTTGCGGGGAGGGGCAGGGGAGGGGGTCTCGGCAAACTTTCCCTCCCCTTGTCGGGAGGGGCAAGCGAGGAGGTACCGACAAGCTCTCCCTCCCCCTTGCGGGGAGGGTAGGGTGGGGGTGTTACAGGTCTGGATGTGCCCACCATTAAAGAGATGAACCCACCTTCGGATCTTCAAGGCCTGGCGATAAATTGCCCTCCCCCCTTGCGGGGGAGGGTCGGGGTGGGGGGTCTCGGCCAGTGAGCCAACCCTCGGATCTTCAAGCCCTGTCTGATGAAGAGCTCGCCCAGCAGGTCCGCGACCTGATGCAGGAGATGGCGCCGCTCGAGGATGCTCTGGCAAAGTTGCGGATCCGGATCCAGCAGGTGGCCAGCGAGCAACGCCGGCGCGAGCGGGCGCAGCATCTGAAGGCCCGCCTGCAGGTCCGCACCACCGTGGCCGAGGGCCAGATGGCGACCCTCCAGCAGGTGGCGGAGAGCTCCAACGAGCTGGTACCGTCCGACCGGCCACTGACCGGGTTCCGGTTCTACCGCGACAGCGGCACCGAGCTCGGACTCGGTTACGCGACGGCGCGCGAGCCGGTCATCTGGATGACCAACGGCACCAATACGGCGGCCCTCAAGAGCGTCGCCGAGATCCGCGACCGATACCGCGAGGGGTGGGACTTCGGCACGGCAGCGCACCCAGGCGTTCGGATCCACATCCCGAACACCCGGACCGAGAAGATCCTGGCAGCATCCGAGGTATTCCTCAGGCTGCGCGAATGAGGACCCGGACGCTCGCCCAGATGGCGGGGTTCCTGCAGGAGAAGTTCCTCGCGGTCATGGCCACCACCCGGCAGGACGGCACGCCGCTGCTGTCGCCCGTCTGGTACGAGTACGCGGACGGTGTCTTTTGGGTGGTGATCAACCAGGGGGATGCCAAGGACCGGCACTTGCGGCGGCGACCCTGGCTGACGCTGGTCATCGCCGAGCAGGCCTTCCCCTACCGCGGGGTCGAGGCGGCCGGCAAGGCCGCGCTCAGAGACGACGGCGCGTTGGAGGCGACGACCCGCATGGCACACCGGTACCTCACCCGGGAAGCCGCCCGGAGTTACCTGGCCAAGACCACAGACATCCCCGTACGCCTGGTGCAGCTTCGACCCGAGCGAATCCGGGCCTGGGACTTCCTGGATTTCGCAAACCCCTGACGGGGCGGGTGCCTACCAGCCGCGGGCGATCCACTCGTCGAGGTGCGGGCGCTCCCGTCCGATGGTGGTCGGCTTGCCGTGGCCGGGCAGGACCTGCATCTCATCGGGAAGGGCGAAGAGCTTCGTCCGAATGCTCTCGAT
>DASQAY010000292.1:0-3179 GCA_035635515.1 Candidatus Eiseniibacteriota bacterium
GCCACCGCGGCGCGGTGGCGGCGGACCATCGCTCGGGCGACGGTGCGGGGGTGTTGCTTCCGGTGCCGGAGGGATTTTTCCGCGACGCGGCGGCCACCGCCGACCGGGTGGGGATCGCCGTGGTGTTCCTGCCCGCGGGCCAGGACCGGGAGCGCATGCACGCCATCGTCGAGGGAGCGTCGCTGACCGAGGGCCTCGAGATCCCTGGCTGGCGTGCGGTCCCGGTCGATCCGTCCGCCCTGGGGGCGGAGGCGCAAGCCAGTGCGCCGCTGATCGAGCAGGCCATGCTGGGCGGCTCGGCCGACCTTGACATTGACGAGCTGGAGCGGCGATGTTTCCGCGCGCGCAAACGGATCGAGCGAGAGGCCGGGGAGACTGGGCTCCACCTCTACGTTGCCTCGATGTCCTTTCGCACCGTCACCTACAAGGCGATGTGCGCGGCGGACCAGCTGGCCGCGTTTTACGCGGACCTGCGCGATCCCCGGTTCGAGGCCTCGTTCTGTATCTTCCATCAGCGCTACAGCACCAACACGGCGCCCTCCTGGGAACGGGCACAGCCGTTCCGATTCCTCTGCCACAACGGCGAGATCAATACCATCCAGGGCAACATCAACTGGATGCGGGCCCGCGAGGGCCGCCTGGGGGCGGGCACGCTGGCACCCGAAGACCTGCTCCGGCCCGTCATCGATGAGACCGGGTCGGACTCGGCGATGCTCGACAACGCGGTGGAGCTCCTGGTGCGGGGTGGCCGCGACGTTCGGCACGCGCTGGCCATGCTGGTCCCGGAAGCCTGGGAAGGCTTCGACGTGGAGCCGGCGGTCCGTGACTTCTACCGCTATCACGCCGCCTTGATGGAGCCGTGGGATGGGCCTGCGGGACTGATCTTTACGGACGGCAACCGGGTGGGCGCGCTGCTGGACCGCAACGGGCTGCGGCCGCTGCGCTACGCCGTCTGCGAGGACGGGCTGGTGGCCTGCGCCAGTGAAGCGGGCGCCATCGAGGTGACGGGCCACGGCCGGGTTCGCCGGGGCAAGCTGGGGCCGGGCGAGATGCTCTGCGTCGACCCCGCCGCCGGTGGACTGCAGGACGACCAGACGGTGAAAGCTGGGCTGGCGGGCCTCCAGCCGTACGGGCGTTGGGTCGACGACCACCTGCTGCCCGGGCACACCGGCGAACCGGTCGCGACCGTTCCCCCGGACCTGCTGGCGCGCCAGGTCGCCTTCGGCTACACCAAAGAAGAATTCACGTTCGTGCTGCGTCCCATGGCGGTGCAGGGGCACGAGCCGACCTTTTCCATGGGAGACGACACCGCCCCCGCCGTCGCGGCCGACCGTCCGCGCCTCCCGTATAGCTACTTCAAGCAGCGGTTCGCCCAGGTGACCAACCCCGCCATCGACCACCTGCGCGAGCGCCTGGTCATGTCGACGCGGACCTGCCTGGGCTCGGTGGCGCCCCTCCTCCAGGAGCGCGAGGATGCGGCGCACTTGATCGAGCTGGACGCCTTCCTCCTGTACCCGTCGGGACTCGACGCGCTGCGTGGTCCCGACGGGCCTCTCCCCTCGGTTACCCTCGACGCCACGTTTGCCGTGGCGGATGGGCCACCCGGCCTTGACCGTGCCTGCCGGCGATTGGCGGCAGAATCCGAACGCGCCGCCCGCGCCGGGACTCCCCTCCTGGTCATTTCCGACTCCGCGGTTTCCCCCGAGCGGGCCCCCGTGCCCGCCTTGCTGGCCACGGGGGCAGTCCACCACCACCTGGTCCGGACGGGGTTACGCAGCCTGGCCAGCCTGGTGCTCGAAACCGATGAGCCGCACGAGGTCCACCACTTCGCCTGTTTGCTGGGGTACGGCGCCGAAGCGATCAGCCCGCGACTCGCCCTGGAGACGGTGGCCGCCCTCGCCGTTCCCGGCCGGATCCGAGAGGACGGTCCCGATCCTCGCGCCGCCCAGGAGCGGTTCATGCGCGGCATCGAGGAAGGCGTTCTGAAGGTCCTGTCCAAGATGGGGATCTCCACCCTTGACAGCTATCGGGGCGCCCAGATCTTCGATGCCCTCGGACTGGCCGGCGAGGTCATCGACCTGTGCTTCCGGGGAACGCCTTCGCCGCTGGGCGGCGCCACCTTTGCCGACCTGGCCGCCGATGTGCTGGCCCGCCACGCGGCCGGCTTCGCGGTCGCGCCCACGCTGGAGAGCCCCGGCTTCTACAAGCACCACAAGACCGGCGTCGAGTACCACGCCACCAACCCGGAGGTAGTGGCGGCCTTGCATCAAACGGTCGGGATCGATGCCGAGCCCGAATCAGACGAGGAACCGGTGGCGGTCGCGGCGGCGGCCATTCCGACCCGGGAGCTGCAGGCGGCCCACGCGCTGCGACGCGCCGTCCAGCCCAGCGCCAACGGCCACGGGTACGAGCGCTACGAAACCTTCGCCCGCCTGGTCAACGATCGCCCGGCGCTGGCCCTTCGCGACCTGCTAACCATGATGCCCGCGGGTTCGCCCCTGCCGCTGCATGAAGTCGAACCGGCGGCCACCATCGTGCGCCGCTTCTCCACCGGCGCCATGTCGCATGGGTCGATCGCCGCCGAGGCACACGAGACGCTGGCCATCGCCATGAACCGGCTGGGCGGGAAGAGCAACACTGGTGAGGGGGGCGAAGATCCGGCACGGTTCCGCACCCGGGGCACCGATCGCGACCGGAATTCCCGGATCAAGCAGGTGGCCTCCGGGCGCTTCGGGGTGACACCCGAGTACTGCGCCTTCGCCGATGAGCTGCAGATCAAGATCGCCCAGGGCTCCAAGCCGGGCGAGGGCGGCCAGCTGCCCGGCCACAAGGCCACCGAAGAGATCGCCCGGTTGCGCCATACCCAGCCGGGAATCGCGTTGATCTCCCCACCCCCGCACCACGACATCTATTCCATCGAAGACCTGGCCCAGCTGATCTTCGACCTCAAGCAGGTGAATCCGCTGGCGGCGGTCTCGGTGAAGCTGGTGGCCGAGACCGGGGTAGGCACCATCGCCGCGGGCGTGGTCAAGGGACTGGCCGACGTGGTGCATATCGCCGGCGCCGACGGAGGCACCGGGGCCAGCCCGCTGTCCTCCATCAAGAATGCCGGCAGCCCCTGGGAGCTGGGGCTGGCCGAGGCTCAACAGACGCTGGTCCGCAATGGCCTTCGTGACCGG
>DASQAY010000293.1:0-7218 GCA_035635515.1 Candidatus Eiseniibacteriota bacterium
CTCGCCATTGGCACACCGTTTGGCCTTTCCGGATCGCTGACGGAGGGCATCGTCTCCGGCCTGAACCGCAGCACGAGCGCGCCGAACGGTCGCGCCCTGACCGGCATGATCCAGACCGACGCTCCCATCAACCCGGGCAACTCCGGCGGCCCGCTCCTGGACGGCAACGGAGCGGTCATTGGGATCAACGACTCCATCGAGAGCCCGGTGCAGGGCTCGGTCGGGGTTGGCTTTGCCATCCCCATCAACACCGCGAAGGGTCTGCTGCCCGCCCTGGAGCAAGGACAGACCATCCAGCATCCGGCCCTGGGGATCAGCGGTGAGACCATCACGCCGGGGCTGGCCACCCAGCTGGGCCTGAGCGTCCGGTCGGGCGTCCTGGTGACCACCGTGTTCCCGGGCAGCCCGGCCGAAAAGGCGGGCCTGCAGGCGACAGGATCGGCGGATGCCAGCGACGACATCATCACCGCCATCGACGGCCATGCCATCACCAGCATCGAAGGCCTGACCAGCTATCTGAATACCAAGCACGTCGGTGACAAGGTCACCCTCACCGTGAGCCGTGGTGGGCGCCAGCTCTCGATCAGCGTGACGCTGGGCAACTTCCAGCCGCAGACGAACCAGTAGCCCAGCGGTCGGGCGTAATTTGCACGATCTCGCACACAACCATCACTCTCCCCGTCGGCGGGAGGCGGTGGCCTGGCCAACCCAGGCCACCTTGCCGCGATCAGCTAACTAAAGACAGCCACCACAGTGCCCGTCCCGGCGTGCCCGGGATTTCCATCGTAACCAGGGTCCACTTTGACCACGACGATGTGGACGGTGTCGCCCGTCACAGCCGATCCCGACCTCGTCAAGGAGTCGGATTCAGTAATCGAGTCCGACACAACCACGCCCATGTAAGCCGGTAACGCCGGGCTAGGCGGTGCGGCGCTGTTGCCGGGTCCGGTGGTCCACTGGTTGCCATTGGCCGGCGGCTCGCTGGTGCCTGCAGCGAAGCCCTTGAAGCTGTCCGGGGGCGCCCCGCCGCTCAGCCTGTTGAGCGTAGCCCACTGGGCGCCCCAGAACGTCACGGCAGTGCCGGCGGCGCTGCCTTGATCGCCGATCACGAAAGCCCCTCTGTCCAGGAATGCGAAGACGAGGGTCTGCGCGCTGGCTGAGCTGGGCAGGTAGAAGGCGTCGCCAGCGAAGTCGGCCGAAATCGTCCCAGGACCCAGCGGCTGGTTGACCGCCGCGATGGTGCAGGTCGCCGAGCCGTCGGGCAGGGTCATGGCAGGGCAGCCCTGCGCCGAAGCGCCGGAGCCGAGGGTGAGGGTCACGGCCCGCCCGCCGATGGGGACGGTCGGGTTGCCGTCCTCCAGCAGGGTGGCGGACATGATCAGCGGCTGCGCATTGGCGATGACGGTTCGCTCGGTCAGCGTGAGCGCTGACTCTTCTCGAGTGATGCTGACGGTTAGGGTGCCGGTGACCGCCGGGTTGTGGCCGTCGCTCACACTGAAGGTGACGACGTAGGTGCCGGGCGAGGCGATGGGCGAGCCCGAGACCGTCGCGCTGCGGTTGCCGTTGTCGGTAAGGGTTAGCCCTGCCGGCAGTCCTGAGGACCCGAATGTCAGGCGGTCCGAAGCCTCGGGGTCCGTGGCCGAGATGGTAAGGCTCATGGGATCGTCAAAGTTGCCGGTCTGGTCACCGGGCAGGACCAGGGTTGGCGGGAAATTGACCACTCGCTGGATCACGGTCTGCGTGAGCTGCGCCGCATCCGAGGCGGCCACCAGACCGCTCGCCACCAGACTGTTGACCAGGTTGCTCGTCAGGCCCAGGGCGGAGTCGGTGAGGCCTGCGTTGAGCCGGAAGTCCACGATCGGCACGAGCCGATCGGCTACCGACGGCTCATCAGCCACCGTGGTACTCGTGGGCTGCACGGATGTCGTCCCATTCAGGTTGGCCTGCAGAAAGGCGGCCGTGCTGTGCTGCAAGGTCGGCGTTCGGCAGGCGTCGCCGATCCCGTCAAGCAGGGTGTCCTTCTGGTCCGGATTGGGCACAAACGGGCAGTTGTCGAGCTCATCCGGGACGCCGTCGCCGTCGCTGTCGTGCGTCACGGGTCGGCCCGCCCTAACGGGGAACACGTATCGGCCGACCGTGCCGCTGTTGACCCGGTTGTTCGCGAGCCCGGTTGTGGGGTTGCCATCGAGGAAGGCACCGGGTACTCCCGAGCCTGGCAACTCGAAGAAGCTGCCCGGCGCACCCGTCCCATTGGAGAAGCCCGCGCGCGCCGAGTTCCCGCCCAGGCACCGGGCGTTGCCCCCACTGGCCTGACCGGTCTCCCACTGGATCTGGTCGTAGTTGAACTCGATGTCGAAGTTGCCAGGCCCGATGTCGCTCCGGTCCACCAGGGCTACCTGGAAGGCGTCGAGGACTGAGATGTTCTGGGCAAAACAGCCAACCCCGGGCCACGTCGCACCGAAAGCTGGATGACCGTCCACGGTGCCCCGGCCATACGTCAGGACGTTGCCGACGCGAGTGTCCACGTCGGCGAAGAACGGCGCGATGATGACATGCCGCGTCGCGGTCAGGTCCTCTGGCGTGAACTGGGCGAGGGGCGAGTCGAACGTGAGGTTCCCGTTGTTGTTGATGAACGTGCCGGTGTACGCGGTGCCGAAAAAGTTGGCGGTGAAGCCGAGGGGCACCAGCCCGGTAGAGCCGTCGTCGTTGGCTGGCAGGGTGTTCGAGTCGAAGCCCGGCCGTATGGAGTGACCGCCCGGCCCTGGGGGTGGCGGTGCAAGCACCTGGAACACGATGTCCCTGCTGCTGGAGATCGTCGCCTGGACCGGGGCGATGGGGAGGCCGAACGTCGCGCTCGCGGTCATGGAGGTATCACCCAGGGCAATCGAGCCGTCGTCCACGGCCGTTGCGAACTCAATCGTGTACGGGCCCTGGCCGCTGCCGATCCCGCTGATGGTATAGACGCCGGGGGTGACGTCCGGCAGATCGATCGTCTGTGGTTCGCTGCCGGGCCCGGAGTAGGCGGCGTCCGGTCCAAGCTCGTTCACCGCGGTCCTCGTGCTCGGATCGAACCCGATGCGGTGACCCAGCGGGTCGGTCACCAGCACATTGACGGGAGAGTGGGCGGTCACCGTGCCCGGTGTCTGCACAGCGCCCTGACCGTGCACAAAGTGGACGGGATCCTTGACCGGGAGCGGGCGAGTAAAATCCGGGCTCGCCAGAGTGTCGACATCCGTGCCCGGAGGCAGGTTGACCGTGAGGTCCACCGCCGTCCCCCTCGTGTGATCTGACCGCCTGGCGACCGGGTTGTTGCCCAGCCCGTGGTTGCGCAGCTCACTAGCGATCTCGTCCCGAACGTTGGCGCACGGCGAGTCGGTGTTGGTGAAGGTCACTATCCCGTTTGACACGTGCGCGCCGAGCTGGTTGGCCCGGTCTCGGATCGCACGCAGGTGATCCTGGTAAGCCTGTGGTCGGAAGGCAGAGTTGATCACTGGGATTCCAGCGCCCGGGGTGTTGACAATTCGCGTCAGGAAATTGGTAAGAGCGGTCTGCGTGTCGGCGGTGAGGCCACTGAGCAGCGCGCGGCTGCTGACGGAGACCGGATGCCCGTTGACCTGCATCGTGGAGTACGTCACCGGCGCCTCGATTTGCTGCGCCTGCGGGTCCGTGATCGGAGGAAGCGAAGAGACCGTGCACGGTGGTTCGGTTCCGCCCCAGAAGATCGGGTCTGGTGAATAGCTGTGCCCGCCGGCCGCTGTGAGCTCGATCTGGAACTCGACGACCAGATGGCTGGACGGGCAGCTGGGGGACGTGCCGAAACCTGCCTTGCCCCTCTGGCCGTCAATGGTCTGGACTCGGGAGCGGCCGGTTGCGTCCGTCTGCGGTACACCGTTGTTGATCCAGATGATGGTGCCGTCGCCGAAGACGTGGATCGAGTAACGCTCCAGCGCTTCGGCCCCGCGTGGCCCCTCAACCGTGTCGAAGTTGATCAGAAAATATTCATCAGGGGCTAACGGGCTCGTCCGGCCGCACTCGTCGTACAGCAGCATGAACGTGTCCGGTTGGGTGCCTCCGGGTGTCAGCGTGGCCTGATCGGCGTACAGCCACGCGTGCCGGTCGGGGAATGCCTGCGGCGTGATGTCGGTCCACTCCTTTGAGCCGTCCGGGCACGTATCGAACGCTCCATTTGTGATGTGGCAGTAGGTGCTGGGGGCACCCGCCGCACGCGCCGGAATCGTGGGCGCGACGAGCATAGCGGCGAGGGCAATACACGCGCCTGCGGCCAGCGAAGCGACGCGACCTGCCTCGTGCAATGGGGCCAGTTCCACTTCCTAATCCTCCCTTGCGCAAACCGGACCAAAGGCCGGGCCTGAGACAGGGCATCGGGCTCCTGATGGGGCCCGCCCCGAGGGCGCCTGAGCTACTGCCACCTCTGGACGAAGAGCAACAGCAGTGCCGCGTTACCCTCCAGTGTCCCTCGTCGCCCCCGCATGCGCCGCACCCCTCCCCGGCCCGATGACCGGCGAACGCGCCTCTGCCCGCCAGGCCTTCAGGCCTGGCGCGACCCTAGAATAGCCCTCCCCTCGTGCGTGTCAATAGCCTCCGAACAGGTGAACCTGTCCAGGATTAATAGCGAGTCGCTCCGAGGCTTCCACCGTCCGGTCAGCGCGTCTCGGTCGAGCCTATGGAGCGGCGGCGACGGTTGCCGGTTCGAGATCGGCCACCGCGGGAATGACCTTTTGGCCGATGATCTCGAGCGGCTTGATCCGGTCGATGTGCGGCACGCTGCCGATCGCGGTCTGGACGCCCATCCCGGCCAGCCACCGAAGGCCGTTAATCACCTGCCCAACCTTCTCGCCGTTGTCCCCGACGTCAAACCGGAACATGGCGGTCTTCTCGATCTCGTCGTAGTTGCGTCCTTCCGCCCGGCAGTGCTCCCGTAGCACATCCAGTTTGTGCGGCAGCTCGGGGGTGGGAAAGAGATTGCAGGCGTCGGCATACTTCGCCACCAGGCGGAGCGTCTTCTTCTCGCCGCCCCCGCCGATCAGGATCGGTGGATGCGGCCGGGCCAGGCTCTGAGGCGAGTTGAGCGGCCGCTCCAGCTGGTAGTGCGTCCCGGCAAAAGGCTTCTCGCTGCCTCGTTTGCCTTCCCACATTTCCAGGCAGATCTGCAGCGTCTCCTCCAGGCGTTCGAAGCGCTCCTTGATCGGTGGGAAGGGGATGCCCAGGCCCCGGCTCTCCGCCTCGTTCCAGGCCGCGCCGATCCCGAGCCAGGCGCGGCCGCCGGAGAGAACGTCGAGCGTGGTGACGGTCTTGGCCAGCACGCCGGGGTGGCGGTAGACGGCACCGGTCACCATGGTGCCGAGCTTCGCCCGGGAAGTCAGGCCGGCCATGAAGGCCAGGGCGGTGTACCCCTCCAGCATCTCGTGCTCGGGCGGTCCGTTGAGTCTGATCTGCCAGAAATGATCCATGACCCAGATGGATTCGAAGCCTGCCTGGTCGGCGGTGCGGGCAATCTCGGCCACCGTGGAGCCAAGGCTTTGTGGGCTTCCCCGCCAGGTGAAATTGTCGATCGTCAGGCCAAGTTTCATAGGTTCTCCCTCACACCCCAATCGGGTGCCAGACCGTCTTCATCTCCATCACCGCGGTGATGGCGTCCGGCGTCAGGCCATTGCTGGCCCCGCGCACCACCCGCTTCACATTGCCGGCGGCCAGCTCTTCCACCTGGCGCGCTTCCTCCGGCGTGCACCCGGTCACGTCGACCGCATTGACGTCCATGTGCGACGCCAGCCAGGGGAGCAGTTCGCGCCGCGTGCCGGATAGCACGTTCACGCTGCCGGCCGGGAAATCGCTGGTGGCCAGCACCTCCCCCAGGGTCAGGCCCGGCAGCGGGCGCGGCTCCGAGACGACCACCACCACCGTGTTCCCGGCGCATAGCGCGGGCGCCAGCCGTCTGACCAGGCCGAGCAGGGGCGGCGCGTCGGCGGCCACGATGCCCACTACGCCGGTCGGCTCCGGGATGGTGAAGTTGAAGTAGGGACCGGCGACCGGGTTGACGGTGCCGGCCACCTGGCTGAGCTTGTCCGTCCAGCCCGCGTACCAGACCCAGGTCTCGATTGCGGCGTCGACCTCCTGACGAGCCTGGTCGCTGCCGCCCAGCTCAGCGATGAACTGGTCGCGGCGGCCGTCGAGCATCTCGGCCGTCCGATACAGGATCTGACCGCGGTTCATGGCCGTCCGGCCCGACCAACCGGCGAAGGCCGTGCGCGCCGACCGCACCGCATCCCGCAGGTCCTTGCGCGACCCCCGCGGGACGTTGATGCTGCCATCCGGCCGATAGGACCGGCCCGATTCCGAGCGGACGAACTCGCCGTTGATGAAGAGCTTGTAGGTCTTGCGAACGTCGACCCGATCAGCCATCAATTCAGATCCAGGTACGGGAGCAACCCGTGCATGCCGCCCTCCCGGCCGAATCCGGATTCCTTGTATCCGCCAAAGGGCGAGGTCGGGTCGAAGCGATTGAAGGTATTCGCCCACACCACCCCGGCGCGCATCTGCTGCGTCATCCAGAGGATGCGCGAGCCCTTGTCCGTCCAGACGCCCGCCGACAACCCGTAGGGCGTGTTGTTCGCCTTCTCCACCGCCTCGGCCGGCGTCCGGAAGGTCAAGACCGAGAGCACCGGCCCGAAGATCTCCTCTCGGGCGATCCGGTGCGACTGCGAGACGTTGGTGAACAGCGTGGGCGGAAACCAGAAGCCACGCTCGGGGAGCTGGCAGGCCGGCTGGTACATCTCCGCACCCTCCTGGAGACCGACCTGGACCAGGCCCTGGATCTTCTCCAGCTGCGCCTTCGAGTTGATGGCGCCGATATCGGTGTTCTTGTCCAGGGGGTTGCCCAGGCGGAGCGTCTGCAGGCGCGCCCGCAGCTTGTCCAGCAGCGGTTCCTGGATCGACTCCTGCACCAGCAGCCGGCTGCCGGCGCAGCAGACGTGGCCCTGGTTGAAGTAGATGCCGTTGACGATGCCCTCCACCGCCTGATCGATGGGCGCGTCGTCGAAGACGATGTTGGCGGCCTTGCCCCCCAGCTCGAGGGTCAGGCGCTTGCCGCTGCCCGCGACCGCGCGCTGGATCAGCTTCCCCACCTCGGTCGACCCAGTGAACGCCACCTTCTTGATGTCGGGGTGGGCGACCAGGTACGAGCCGGTCTGGCCGGCCCCG
>DASQAY010000294.1:0-11414 GCA_035635515.1 Candidatus Eiseniibacteriota bacterium
ATATAGTGTCCCGGATCAGAGATACGATGGAAATTCATCGGCCTGGGCGACCGGGCGCCTGCGGCGCTGATGCCGGCGTTAGGGGGCCCGGCGGAAGTCGTCACCTATCAACGGATAGGCTCCTTCTTCCGCCACCCCTGCCTTGGCACCGGCCGCCCAGGCCGCGACTTTCTCACCGAACCTCCGATCCGGGACACTAGAGCCCGATGGCTCGCGTGCTCCTCCTGGTGCCGACCCGGACCTACCGGACGGCTGACTTCATGGCTGCGGCGCGTGCGCTCGGGATCGAGGTGGCCATCGGCTCCGAACAGCGGTCGGCCCTGGCTGGCCTGATGCGCGATCGGATGCTGGGCGTCTCCTTCGAGCAGGTGGATCGGGCCGTGGCGGCCATCGTCCGGTTCGCGACCGGCCGTCCGCTGGATGCCATTGTGGCGGTGGATGACACCGGGACGGTGGTGGCCGCCGCCGCCTCGGCGGCGCTCGGCCTGGCCGGGAATGCGGTCGAGGCCGTGCGCGCGTCGCGCGACAAGGGGCGCGCCCGGGAGCGGTTTGCGGCCGCCGGCCTGCTCACGCCGCGATTCCAGATCTTCGGCAGCGATGCGGACCCGTCCTTGGTCGCTGCCGCCGTGCGCTACCCGTGTGTCGTCAAGCCGGTGGACCTGTCGGGCAGCCGAGGCGTCATTCGGGCCGACGATGCCGATTCGTGCGCGGCGGCCTTCACCCGGGTCGCAGCTCTGGTCCGATCGCCCGATGTTTGCCGGCCCGGCTCCGCCCCACAGTCGATCCTGGTGGAGGACTTTATCCCCGGGGCCGAGTTTGCCCTGGAGGGCTTGCTTCGTGGCGGTGTGCTCGAGACGCTGGCCATCTTTGACAAGCCCGACCCGCTCGATGGTCCCTTTTTTGAAGAGACCATCTATGTCACCCCGTCGCGTCAGCCGGATGCCGTGCAGGCCGAAATGGCGGACACGGTGCAGCGCGCGACCCGAGCCCTGGGCCTGACCGAAGGTCCCGTGCACGCCGAGGTCCGGCGCAATGGGGCGGGCACCTTCATGCTCGAAGTCGCGGCCCGTTCCATCGGCGGCCTGTGCGCCCGCACCTTGCGATTCGGGATGGGGGTCTCGTTGGAAGAGCTGATCCTCCGGCACGCCGTCGGCCTTCCAATCCAGTCGCTTCGGCGGGAGGACCCGGCGGCCGGGGTGTTGATGCTCCCCATTCCGCGGCCGGGCGTGCTGCGGCAGGTCCGGGGCCAGGACGAGGCACGCCAGGTGCCCGGCATCGAGGGGGTGGTGCTCACCGTCCCGGCCGGCGAACGGCTGGTTCCGCTTCCAGAAGGCGATCGGTATCTCGGGTTCGTGTTCGCCCGCGGTCCCAGTCCCGTCGAGGTGGAACGGGCGTTGCGGACCGCGCAGCAGCAGCTGGTGGTGGAGACCGCGTGATCCGGCGGATCCTGGTGCCGTTGGACCTCGGGCGGTTAAGCGAGGCCAAGCTGCCGGTCGCCGAAGAGCACGGCCGGGCGTTCAACGCCGAGCTGATCCTGCTCCATGTGCTGGCGCCGAGCGAGGCCAGCGGAGAATCCGTGACCACGGCGGAAACGCGCGCGCGCACGTACCTGGATGCGCTGGCAGCACGCTTGCGCTCGGATGGGATCGCCGCCCAGCCGCTGCTCCGCTCGGGGAGAGCGGCCGATGTGATCGTGGCCGAGATCGAGGAGCAACACGCGGACCTGGTCATCCTGGGCAGCACCAGGCGCCAGGGGCTGTCCCGGCTGGTGCTCAGCAGCGTGGCCGAGGACGTCGTCTCCCGAGCCACCGTTCCCCTTTTGCTGGTGCGCCCGGAAGGCCGGGTCGAGGGTGAGCCGGCGGTCCGCGGCTTCGACGAGGACGCCGTTCGAGCTGGGCCGGTGGCCCCCCGGATCCTCGGTCTGCGCACCGTTGAGCTGGCCCGGATCGTGGGCAGCGTGGGCCGGGCGCCGCAGCTCAATGAACAGTTTCGAAGCCGCACCCACGATCCCCACGAGGAGGCGCGCTTCAATTCGATCATGCGCGCCCTCCAGGAAGGCAAGGTGCTCCCTCCGGTGGAGCTGTACAAGCTCGGCTACGGCTACTACGTCCTCGACGGCAACCATCGGGTGGCGGCGGCCAAAGCCCTGGGTCAGCCCGAGATCGACGCGATGGTCACGGAGTTCGTCCCACTCAAGGACATGCTGGCCCAGCGCGTCTTCGCCGAGCGCCGCATCTTCGAGTCGGTTACCGGCTTGACCCGGGTCGGGGCCACCCGCCAGGGGACCTATCCGAGGCTCGAAGCGCTGGTGCGCGCCTACGCCACCGAGCGCGGCGTGAGCGATCTACACCAGGCGGCCCAAGACTGGGAGGGCGACATCTTCCGCCCGGTGTCGAAAGCGATCCGGGCCCGCCGCCTGACCCAGAGGTTCCCGGGCGAGCGCACGGCCGACGTGTTTGTCCGGGTGGCAGACTGGCGCGAGCAGCAGGGCAAACACCTGTCCTGGGAGGAGGCCGTGGCGGGCTACGCCGCCCGTCAGCAACCTTAACCTGGGCTGCGTATCCTTATTAAGGTGGCGGAAGCGCAGCTTGAAATCGCTCATCCGCCGCTCCCCGATGCCGGCCCGCGCTATCTGAATCGCGAGCTCTCCCACCTGAGCTTCGACGAGCGCGTCCTGGCCCTGGCCGAGGATTCCTCTCTCCCGCTGCTGGAGCGGATTCGGTTCCTCGCCATCTTGAGCCAGAACCTGGACGAGTTCTACCAGGTACGAGTGGCCGGCCTGAAGGAGCAGCAGGCGGTGGTCCCCCCACCCATCTCGCCAGACGGCTTGACGCCGGGCGAACAGCTGAGCGCCATCCGCCGGGGGGTGGACGCGCTGGAGGCGCGTCAGTCACGGGTGTTCAACGAGGACCTCCTGCCGCGGCTGGCCGAGGCCGGGATCCATTTCTTGCGCACCGTCGACCTCAGCCATGCCGACCAGGCGTCTCTGGCCGACGTCTTCAACGAGCAGATCTTCCCCGTCCTGACCCCGCTGGCGGTCGACCCGGCCCATCCCTTCCCCTATATCTCGAACCTCTCGCTCAATCTGGCCGTCATGGTCCGGGAGCCCCTCGGCCGGCGCTCGCGCTTCGCTCGGGTCAAGGTGCCCCCCGTGTTGCCTCGGTTTATCCCACTCCCCGACGGCCGCGGCTTCGTCCCCCTGGAGCAGGTGATCGCGGCCCACCTGGACATGCTCTTTCCCGGTATGGAGATCGTGGGTCATCATCCGTTCCGGGTCACTCGCGACGCCGACCTCGACCTGGTGGACGACGAAGCCGAGGACCTGCTGGCCGCGATTCAAATGGAACTGCGACGGCGCCGCCGGCAGGCCCCCGTGGTGCGCCTGGAGATCGACAGCGGGATGTCGGAGGAAGTGCTGGGGCTACTGTTGCGCGAGCTGGAGATCGACTCCAGCGACGTGTACCTGGTCGACGGGTTGCTGGACCTGGGGGCGCTGTGGGCCATCTATCAGCTCGAGCGGCCGGATCTCAAGCAGGAGCCCTGGGCGCCCGTGACCCAGATCCGCCTCAAGGAACAGAACGCCGATGGCGAGGGCGCCGACCTGTTCGATGTCATGCGCGAAGGCGACGTGCTGGTCCACCATCCATACGAGTCCTTTGCCACGTCCGTGGAAGCGTTCATCGATGCGGCGGCGGCCGATCCCGGCGTGCTGGCCATCAAGCAGACGCTCTACCGGACCTCCGGGCCGGCCAGTCCCATCGTCCGCTCCCTCATCCGGGCCGCCGAGACGGGCAAGCAGGTGGTGGCTCTGGTCGAGCTCAAAGCGCGGGGCGACGAGCAGGCCAATATCGCCTGGGCGCAGGCGCTGGAGGAGGCGGGCGTGCACGTCGTGTATGGCGTCGTCGGGCTCAAGACCCACGCCAAGGTCACCCTGGTCGTCCGCCACGAGCCCGACGGAATCCGGCGCTACGTGCACGTCGGCACGGGAAACTACAACCCGCGGACGGCGCTGACTTACGAGGATGTCGGCTTGCTCACCGCCGACCCCGACATCGGCCACGATGCCGGCGAGCTGTTCAACTTCCTGACGGGCTATAGCCGCCAGCGGCAGTTCCGCAAGCTGGTGGTGGCGCCCCTGGGGATGCGGGCCAACCTCACCCAGCTGATCCGGCGCGAGGCCACCCGACCGGACGGCCGGATCGTACTCAAGGTGAATCACCTCGTCGACCCAGAGATCATCGACGCCCTATACGAAGCGGCGCAGGCCGGCGTCGACATCGACCTGGTGGTGCGCGGCCTGTGTGCTCTGCGGCCCGGCGTACCCGGCCTATCGCAGCGGATCCGCGTCCGGTCGATTGTGGGTCGGTTCCTGGAACACTCGCGGATCTTCCGCTTCGGCAGCGACCGGGAGGGCGGCCAGTACTACCTGGGCTCGGCGGACCTGATGCCGCGCAACCTCGATCGCCGGGTAGAGGCGGTGACGCCCGTCCTCGATCCCGCCCTCAAAGCGCGGCTGGCCCAGATCATGGAGGTCGTCCTCAGCGATGACCAGCTGGCCTGGCAGCTCAATCCCGATGGGACCTGGGAGAAGGTGCCGACCCGTCGGGGGGTCAACAGCCAGCGGCGCTTCGAGGAGCTGGCCCTGGCCCGCGCCCAGGGACTGACCGTCCGCGATGGCGATTGAGCGCGAGATCAAGCTGGTCGCGGCGCCGGACTTCCGGCTGCCGGCGCTCGATGGCCTGGTCGACGGCCTATCGGCCTCCGAGGTCGAGACCCTCAAGCTCTCCACCGTCTACTACGACACCCCCGACCTGCGCCTGACCCGCTGGGGGTGCGGGCTGCGCTTGCGAGAAGGCGAAGGATGGACCGTCAAACTTCCGGCGCCGCCTGAGGGCGAGGTCCTGGCCCGTCACGAGCTGACCTTTCCCGCCGAGAGTCCAGAGCCGCCGGCCGCCGCCCTCGACCTGCTGCGCGCCTACGTGCGCCGCTCCAAGCTGGTGCCTGTGGCCAGGCTCTCCACGGTGCGCCGCCGGGTCCGCTTGCAGGACGCCGACGGCGGCGTCCTGGCCGAGGTGGACGACGACGTGGTGTCGGTGGTTCGCGGGCACCGGGTGGCCAGCCGATTCCACGAAGTTGAGGTCGAGCTGGGCGAGGGCCGCCGGGATGGCTTTCTCGATCCGCTGCTGGCCCGTCTTCGGGAGGCCGGCGCGGGCCCGACCGATCCCACGCCCAAGCACGTACGGGCGCTGGGGCCCAAAGCGCTGGAGCCCCCGGAGGTGGTGGGCGAGGAGCTTGACAAGAACGCGGCCGCGGTCGACCTGGTGCGCACCGTGATTGCGGGCGCGGTGGCCTCGCTGCTCCGGCGCGATCCCCTGATCCGGGTGGGAGACGACCCGGAGAACATCCACAAGGCGCGCGTGGAGACCCGACGCCTGCGCACAATGCTGCGCATCTTCCGCCGGCTGCTCGATGCCGACTGGGCCTCCTCGCTGCGCACTGAACTCGGCTGGCTGGCCGATGAGTTGGGGGGCGTACGCGACCGGCAGGTCTTGCTCGCCCGCCTGCGAGGGAAGGCCGCTGACCTGCCCGCAGACGATCACCCGGCACTGACTCGGCTCACCGAGCGCCTGGCGGTCGAAGCCGATGCGGCGCTCAACGGGCTGTTGCTCGCGCTCCGCTCTGACCGCTACGTCGACCTGCTGGAACGGCTGGTGGCCGCCGCCCAGGCGCCGCCGCTGGTCGTCGGCGGCGACCAGCCCGCCATCGACGTCATCCCAGCGCTCACCGCTCGCGCCTGGCGCAAACTCCGAAAGTCGGTCAAGGCGCTGCCGCCGGAGGCGTCCGACACGGAGCTCCACCGGATTCGTATCCTGGCCAAGCGGGCCCGCTACGCGGCCGAAGCGGCCGAGCCGGTGGGAGGCAAGCGGGCGGTCGCCTTCGCCCGGTTGGCTACCCGGCTGCAGGATGTCCTGGGAGAACACCAGGACAGCATCAATGCCCAGACCTGGCTGCGCGCGGCCGCGGAACCTCCGCAGGCCTTCGTGGCCGGTGAGCTGTGTGCCATGGAGCGGGCCACGGCGGTGGAGGCCCGTAAGGTCTGGCCCGACGCATGGGCCGCGCTCGACCGGCGCCGCCTTCGGACCTGGATGACCTAATCATGTCTGACTCTCCCTCCCCCTTGCGGGGAGGGTAGGGGTGGGGGTATTTCGAGAGCCTCTAGCCGCAAGCCACCGGAGCGACTCCCGGAAAGAACACTTAGCCCGATTCGGCCTGAGAAATCCGCGCGGTTCCATGCGAAGATATATGGGCAGTCGCAGTTCTACCGATATCGGACTCGTACGCGTCCTCGCAACATCAGCAGCAAAAGGGTGATCATGGAAGCAAAGATCCTGAACGTGTCCGATGCCGGGATGATCCGCGCGGCCGGGGGGCTGATCTACCGGAACGGCCGGCGGGGTCTCCTGGAGCTGGCGATCGTTCACCGTCCCGCCTATGACGATTGGACGTTTCCCAAGGGCAAGCTCAACCCCGATGAGACGCCCGAGGACGCGGCGCTGCGCGAGACCGAAGAGGAGACGGGGCTCCGCTGCAAGCTGGTGGGTGAGGTGGGCTGCACCTCGTACGTCGACCGGCGGGGCCGCAACAAGGTGGTCTGCTACTGGTTGATGGAGCCCATCGCAGACAGTAAGTTCGAGCCCAGCGCCGAGGTGGACGAGCTGCGCTGGGTGCGGGTGGCCGAGGCCATGCAGATGCTCACGTACGAACGCGACCGCCAGCTCCTCCGCGTCCTGCCGACTCTCTGACGTGCCGCTGTACCTGGTGCGCCACGCGAAAGCCGGCGACCGCGAGGAGTGGGACGGTGACGATCGGCTCCGGCCCCTGTCCAAACCCGGGAGGCGCCAGGCCGAGGCGCTGGTTGAGGTGTTCAAAGACCTGCCGGTCGAGCACATCGTCTCCAGCCCATATCTCCGCTGCGTGCAGACGGTCGAGCCGCTGGCCACCCAGCGCGGGCTCCGAATCGAGACCACCGATGCCCTGGCCGAAGGCGCGGGCATCCGCCCCATCTTCGAGCTCATGCAGCGATTCGGCGGCGAGCCGGCGGTTCTGTGCACCCACGGCGACGTGGTCCAGGAGTTCGTCGAGCACCTCGCCGCCGAGGGCGTCATCCGCCCCCGCGACACCGACAAGTTGGCCAAGGGCTCGACCTGGGTGATCGACCACGCCAACGGGACCATCGGCAAGGCTTGCTATATGGCAGCGCCCTGAAGCCGTTCAGACACCTGCCGTGTGAAGGATGGCGTAGAAAACCCAGGCTGTCGCAGCCGCGGCGGGAATGGTCAGGATCCACGCGGTCACGATGTTCAGGCCCAGGCCCCACCGCAGCGCCGAGAGCCGGCGCGACGCTCCAGCGCCCATGACCGCGCCGGTGACGACGTGGGTTGTGCTGACCGGCAGCCCGTACTGGGTAGCCACTTGGATCACTGTTGCCGCCATCAATTGCGCGGCCATGCCCGTCGCGGGGTCGAGCTTGTAGATTCGCCATCCGAGGGTACGGATGATGCGCCAGCCTCCGGCGTAAGTCCCAAAAGCGATCGCGGTTGCCGAGAGGAGCACCACCCACAAAGGGACCTTGAATTTGGTTAGGTTTCCGGTCGCCACCAGGGCCAGGGTGATGGCGGCCATCGTCTTCTGAGCGTCGTTGGCCCCATGCGAATAGGAGACGAACGCCGCGGTGACGACCTGGAGTGTTCGGAAGAAGCGGTTTGCCGGAGCCAGTCGGAACTTCCCGATGTACATGACCGCCAGCAGCGCCGTCATGAAGATCGCGGCGGCCAGGAATCCAACCGGCGGGGAGATCAGCAGGGACGACACGACTTTCCAGAACTCGCTCCAGCGGACGCCGCTCAAGCTGCGGTGGGCGGCGATGGCCGCCCCCACCAAGCCACCGACCAGCGCATGGGTGGAGCTGCTGGGGAGCCCGAGGTACCAGGTCAACAGGTTCCAGGCGATGGCACCCAAGAGTGCGGCCAGAATCACCACCAGATCTGCCTTGACGGCCACGATCTTTCCGATGGTGTTCGAGACTTTGGCTTGAAAAAACACCACCGTCACGACCGCTCCAGCCAGGTTCAGGACTGAAGCGAGAAACACGGCCTGTCGGGGTGAGAGTGCGCGGGTGGAAACGGACGTGGCGATGGCGTTGGCCGTGTCATGGAATCCGTTGGTGAAGTCGAACGCAAGTGCGACCAGCACAGTCGCGATCAGCAGGACGCTAAGCATTCTTAATCGAGATCGCTTCAAGAAGATTCGCGACATGCTCGCATTGATCCATGGTTTCCTCGAGCAGGTCGTAAATGTCCTTCCACTTGACGAGGTCGCTAGGACTGACGCCATTGGCGAAGAGATGGGCCAGAGCGTCCCGGGTTATGCGATCGCCCTCGTTCTCCAGGCGGTGGACTTCGAGTCGTCGCGGCTCCTGGTTCTTGAATCCGTCGAGCTCGGCAACCGCCGCAGCCAATTCAACGCCGGCCTTGGCCAGCGCCTCGCCCATGGCCCGAGCCGGGGCCGAAATCTGCTTGACTCCATAGAGGCCAATCTTGTCCGACACCTCCTCGGCCAGGTCGACGATTTCATCCAGCGAAGAAGCCAGCGTGTAGATGTCCCCCGGGTCGATCGGGGTAACGAACGTCTTGTTGATCAGGCTGTAGACCTCATGGGTCACGTCATCGCACTCGTGCTCAAGCTCTCGAAGCCGGGGATGCCGGCTTTCGCCCTCGAGGAGGCTGTTTCGCAGCTGGCTCAAGGCCTCGCTGACCAGTTCCCCCTGCTTCTTGAAGAGCGAATAGAAGCGGCGCTCCTGCGGGACGACGCTCAACCTCATACTTCCACCTCCGCGTCGAGCATAGAGTCCGCCGGATTAAGGTGTCGTTAAGGGATCGCAGGCACTACGATGAATGGGTTGGAGCTAGGAGTACAGGCGCTCGGTGAGCGGGTGGACGCGGCGCTGGCCGAGGCCTTGACCGCCCTGCGCGAGCGTGATCTGGGATTGGCGGACCGCGTCGTCCGTGCCGACCTTGACATCAATCGCCTTCGCTACGCGCTGGAGGAGCAAGCGAGCGCGAAGCTGGCGGAGACCAGGGATCCCCTGGAAGTGCGGGCGCTGGTCGCCACGCTGTACGTGCTAAGCGACCTGGAGCGGATCGGTGACCACGCCGAGGGAATCGCTAAGGTCGCTTTGATGCTCGGTCCTCACCCCGCGCTTTCCATCCCATCGGTCATGGTCACCATGAGCCAGCAGGTCCAGGCCATGGTCACTCGGACGCTCGTCGCCCTCCACCGGCGCGATGCGGACGCGGCGCGCCGACTATGTCGCGAAGATGACGAGATCGATGCGCTCTATGACCGGGCATACGGTGAACTGCTCTCGGCCATGACTGGCGATCGGGACACTGTGCCCCATGCTACCTACCTCCTATGGGTAACTCACAATCTGGAGCGAATCGCCGACCGTGCCACCAACATCTGTGAGCGCGTTGTGTACCTCGTAACCGGGCACGTGGAGGAACTCAACGTCTCCAAGTACTGAACCGGTGAAGCGGATCGTCCTGCTGGCGCCGTTCCCTCACATTCAACTGGAGGTCCGGCGTGAGCTCGGCCTGCCCGGGGTGCGGGTTGCATGGCACCGGCTCTGGACCGGAGTCCTGCGCGAGCACGAAGCGGACGCTGTCGTGGTTTTTGGGCCGGATCCGATCGACGTAGCGGCGCTCATTCGCCGCGTGACCGCGAGCCCACTGTTGGTGGTTGGCGGAAGTCCGGCGGAGGGGGCGACCTGCCTTGATCTGGGGGCCGATGCTTGGCTCCCGAGGGATGCCCCGATGCGGCTCGTGGCCGCGCAGCTCCGGAGCTTGCTTCGGGAAGAGCCGCGCCGGGCCCCGGGCCCCGGCGTCATAGAGGCAGGCGGGCTGCGGCTGGACATGCAGGCGCGTCGGGCCCATGTATCAGGCCAGGAGCTCGGCCTCGCTCCCCGCGAGTTCGAGCTGCTGCGAGTCCTCGCGGCCCATCTGGGTCAGGCGCTGAGCCGAGATCAGATCCTGGCGGCCGGCTGGGGTCCCAGGTTCGTCGGCGAGCCGAAGACTGTGGACGTCCACGTCGCTTGGCTTCGGCAGAAGCTGGAAGGGTCAGGCCTGCGTGTGACGACTATCAGGGGTATCGGCTATCGCCTTGATGTGCTGGGGGCACCGGCCGATGCGGGTCATCTGGCTGGCAGCGCCGACGCATCGGCTAGCCCGGAGCCAAACCGAGCTACCCGAAGTAGAAACTGACCGCCATGGTCGCGGCGGCCGCGGCCGAAGGCAGATCCGGGCCCCCTCCCTTCTGCCTCACCGAATCAGCAGAAAGGCGAGTAGGGCCACGGCGGCAACTGCCATGACGGCGGTGGCCGTCCAGGTCAGGGACCGGCTCAGCCACCCGCTCACCCGTGTGTGCATGATGCCCCGGTCTGATCCCAACAGAACGATCAGGACCAGGAGCGGCGGGGCGACGACGCCGTTGATCACCGCCGTCCAGAACAGGGCCCGGATGGCGTCGATGTGCAGGAAGTTGATGACCACCCCAGCGATGGTGGCGGCCGATAGGATCGCGTAGAAGATCAGTCCCTGCCGGGGCGAGCTCCTGAGGCTGCCACGCAGCCCAAGGAACTCCTTGAGGGCATAGGTCGCCGAGCCCGACAGGATCGGGATGGCCAGCAGTCCGGCGCCGATCATGCCCACCGCAAACACGATGAAGGCGAAGGGCCCGGCCAGCGGTGCCAGAGCCGCGGCGGCCTGCTCCGCTGTCTGAATGTCGGTCTTGCCGTGGGCGTGGAGCACTGCGGCCGAGGTCAGGATGATGAAGTACATGACCACGTTGGAGAAGAACATGCCGATCACCACATCGGTGCGAGCGGCCCGCAGGTCGGAGGTGCGGCAGCCGCGGCGGCGGTTCTCGGTGACGCGGCCGACCTTCTCCAGCTCGTCAACCTCCGCCGACGCCTGCCAGAAGAAGAGGTAGGGGGAGATGGTCGTCCCGAAGACAGCCACCACGGCGGTGATGAACTCCCTGGAGAACTCCACATGGGGGACGAAGGTGGCCCAGAGCACGTCCTGGAGGCTCGGATGCGCATAGATGGCCGAGATCACGTAGGCGAACAGGGCCAGGGTCAGCCACTTGAAAATCCTGAAGATCGTGTTGTAGCTGGCGAAAATCTGCATGCCCAGGATGAGGGCGGCCACCGGGACCACCAGCCAGATGGCCTTGAGAGCACCGCGAGAAAGCAGCGCGCCGCCGGCGGCGACGGCGCCCAGGTCGGCGCCGACGTTGATGGTGTTGGCCACCAGCAGCCCGAGGACCGCCAGTCCCACGAGCCACGTCGGGAA
>DASQAY010000295.1:0-3062 GCA_035635515.1 Candidatus Eiseniibacteriota bacterium
GGCATCCAGCGCCGCAGGCGCCGCCCGGCTATCCAGGCCAGCCACCCCAGGGCTATCCGACTGCGCCGCCGCCCGGCTATCCCGCAGGGCCGCCCCCAGGCTACCCGGGAGGGCCGCCGCCCGGCTATCCGGGCCAGCCACCCCAGGGCTATCCGGGAGGGCCGCCCCCCGGCTACCAGGGTGCGCCGCCGCCGCAGGGCTACCCGGCGCCGCGTCCAGCCGGCTATCCCGCCGCGCCGCCCGGCGGCCATCCAGCTCCACCCGTCTATTCGCCCCCGCCGGCCGGTCGTCCGCAGGCGCAGCCGCCGCAGCCATGGCCAGGCTATCCCGGCCAGCCGCCGGTGCCGCCGCCCTATCCTACGGTCGCCGCCCAGCCGCCTGCCCCGCCGGCACCCCCGCGGCCTCAGCCGCGGCAAGCCACCCCGCCCACCTTTTCCGTCCCGCCGATGGCGCTGCCCAGGCCGCGCGGGACGGTCAGCCTGCCCGGGCGCTCCGCCCCGCCTCTGCCGGCTCTCCCGAGGGCACCCGCTCCCCAGGCGGCCCCGGCGCAAGATCCCAACCGGGCCGCGACTCCGGTAGACGAGCTCAAGACCCTGCGCGCCACGCTCATGTCCCAAGCGCCGGCGGCGCCCGTCCAGGGGCCGCCTCCGAACTGGAACGTCGTCGGACCGGGTGGGGCGGTCGCGCCGCCGCCGCCAGCTAAGGGGGCGCGCGGGAAGGTTGCCAAGCCAGCCAGGACTGGAAAGCCGGGCCCGTTTAAGGCCTGGGCCCGCGTCAAGCTGATCACGTTCCTGCTCTGGGCCTGCGAGCGACGGTACTCAGAGGACGACCACTGGACCGTGAAAGACGCCTTTGAGGTTGCCACGCTGGAACTGCGCGATCAATTCTTTGGAGCCTTTTCCCAGTCGTTCAAAGCGGCCAAGCCGACCGGCCGGCCAAGCGACGAATTTGAGGGCGACCAGATTGCCTCGGGTCGCGGGCGCCGCGGCAAATCGCGCGGCCGCAAGCGCTAAGCCCGATTCGGGCTAGGCCCGGATCCGGCCCGCCGCCTGCGCCGTAGGCCTCGAGGCCCAGCCGCGGGATGGGCAGGGTATTGGTTAAGGGAGAGGCGGTGAAATCCACATCGATACAGCCGGCCAGCACCGGCAGCCCGTCGCCCCGCGCCGTCAGCCAGTGACCCGCGCCGTCGCGTGGAGCTGGATCGGCGGGCGCTCCTCGCCGACGTTGCGGGCGTCGGCCGTTCGCACGTGCCAGCCGGCATCCCAGGTCAGGCGGTACGAAAAGCTGAAGGGGTGGCCGGCATCGGTGGCGATGAGCACGCTGGTGCATCGCTCGGCCTCCAGGTGGAGGTGCTCCGGCCCTGGTCCCGCGATCGATGCGCACATGACGTCGCGCATCGCGCTCCGATCGTACTCGACAAGTAAGATGAGTCTCGACCGTGGCCTCCACTCCATCGCCGGTCGCTGAGACCGCTCCCCATCTGGATGTCCTGACCACGCTCAATCCCCCGCAGCGCGCCGCGGTGACGGCGGGCGATGGGCCGCTGCTGATCTTCGCCGGCGCCGGCAGCGGGAAGACGCGGGTCCTCACGTATCGCATCGCGTGGTTGATCGAGCAGGGCCGCGCTCGACCCGGCGAGATCCTGGCCGTGACCTTCACCAACAAAGCCGCCCGTGAGATGCGGACGCGGGTGGAGCAGCTGCTGCAGCTGGGCGCCACCGGCATCTGGATGGGCACCTTCCATGCCATCGGGGCCCGCATTCTGCGCCGCGACGGGAGTGCCGCCGGGATCGATCGGCATTTCGTCATCTACGACGAGGCGGACCGGCTGGCCGCGGTCAAGCGAGTCATGGACGAGTTGCACCTGGACGAGAAGCGCTACCCGCCTGGCGGCATCGTGACCCTGATCTCCCGAGCCAAGGACGAACTGCTGAGCCCGGCCGAGGCCGCGGCCCGGGCCGCCACCCCGGTCGAGGAAGTGGCGAGCCAGATCTATATGCGCTACCAGCCGCTCCTGGAGCGCAACCGCGCGCTCGACTTCGATGATCTGCTGGGGTGTACGGTTCGGCTCTTCCAGGAGCACCAGGACGTGCTGGAACGGTACCAGCAGCGCTTCAAGTACATCCTGGTCGACGAGTACCAGGACACGAACAAGCCGCAGTACCTGATGGTCACCCACCTGGCGGCGAAGCACCGCAACCTGACCGTGGTGGGCGACGATGATCAATCGATTTACCGGTTCCGCGGTGCCGACATCCGCAACATCCTGTCCTTCGAGCGCGATTATCCCGACGCCCAGGTGGTGAAGCTGGAGCAGAACTATCGCTCCACACAGGCCATCCTGGACGCGGCCCACCACGTGATCAAGGCGAACGCGAGCCGGGTGGCCAAGCGGCTGTGGACCGAGCGCCAGGGCGGGCCCAAGATCGTCGTGGCCCAGACCTACGACGAACAGGAGGAGGCTCTGGCCGTGGCCCAGGAAGCGCTCCGCCTGGTGGCGCAGGGCGACTACAGCCTCAGTGACCTCGCCGTCCTCTACCGCACCAACGCCCAGTCCCGCGCGGTGGAGGAGGTCCTGCTTCGGCGCGGCCTCCCCTACAAGCTGATCGGCGGGCTTCGCTTCTACGAGCGCCGCGAGGTGAAGGACATCCTCGCCTACCTCCGGCTGATCGCCAACCCGGACGATACCCTGAGCTTCTCCCGGGTCATCAACGTCCCGCGCCGGAAGCTGGGCGAGAAGACGCTCGTGCTGCTGGGCGCGTTCGCCGACGGCCACGAGCTCACCCCCTGGGCGGCCCTCGAGCGCGTGTCGGAGATGGCGGGGTTGCCGGGCCAAGCGCTGCGGTCGCTGGAGGAGTTCAAAGAGACGGTGAAGGAAGTCCGGGCCGCCGCCCAGGAGCGTCCCCTGGTCGAGGTGGTGGAGCTGCTCCTGACCCGGATCGGCTATGAGCGCTACCTACGAGAGAGCGGGCCCGAGGCGGATGAGCGCTGGGCCAACGTGCTCGAGCTGCGCGGGCTGGCCTCTGAGTACGATGGCCTGGCGCCGGGCGAGGGGCTGCAAG
>DASQAY010000296.1:0-3913 GCA_035635515.1 Candidatus Eiseniibacteriota bacterium
CTGGATTCGCGAGCTGGGAGGCGTTCCTGGAAGCGCAAGGGGTACCGCGCGACCGATGGGACGCGGCTAGCGCCGTAGTGGATCCGGAAGGCGTAAAGCCCCGGATCTTCTTCCAGAAGGTGCCGGAGGGCAAGACCGTCAAGAACCGAGTCCACCTGGACCTGAATGTCGGTGGCGGCCAGGCCACGCCGATGCCGGAACGCAGGCGGCGGATCGCGGCCGAGATCGAGCGCCTGGTGGGGCTGGGCGCTCGGCAGGGCCGGGTGGTGGAAGAGATGGGCGAGTACTGCGTCAACATGTTCGACGTTGAAGGCAACGAGTTCGACCTGCAGTAGGACATAGTTATAGGTATGGCCCAGGCAATCTGGACGGGAACGATCAGCTTCGGCCTGGTCAGCGTCCCGGTGCGCCTCTATCCGGCGGTCCGCCGCAAGGACGTCCGCTTTCACGAGCTGGACCGGCTGACCGGCCAGCGGGTGCATCACCAGCGCGTACGATCCCCGCTCCCGGACGAGCCCCCGGCTCGTGGCGGCAGCGTTGAGCAGGTGCTGTGGCCGCTGGTGGCGGAACCCTCGCCCGGACCCGCCGGCACCCGCCGCCCGCTGGCATCGACTCCCCCGGCCGGCTCGACCGTCTCGGCCGAGGAGGTGGTTCGCGGTTTCGAAGTGGCGCCCAACCGTTACGTCGCGGTGGACCGGGCGGAGCTGGACGCCCTCGAGCCGGAGCGCACCCGGACTATCGACATCGAACAGTTCGTGGAGGTTGACGCCGTCGACCCCCTCTACTTCGAGGCCAGCTACTACGCCGTGCCCGGCCGGGATCACGCCAGGTCGTTCGGGTTGCTGGTGCAGGCCATGCAACGGACCAAGCGCATGGCGCTGGGCTGGATCGTGCTCCGGCGCAAGCGGCATCTGGCGGCCCTGCGCCCCCAGGGCAATCTCCTCCTGCTGACCACCATGCTCTTCGCCGACGAGATTGCGCCCCGTGCGGAACTGGAACCACCGGTGCCCGCCGACCTGACGTCCAAAGAAAAGGAGATGGCGGCGCTGCTGGTCAACACGCTGTCCGGTCCCTTCGAGCCGGAGCGCTATCGCGACGAGTACCGGGAGCAGGTGCTGGCCCTCATCCAGGGCCGGGCGGCCTCGGCCAGGCCCGCCGAACCGGGTCCCACCAGCCCGGCGAGTGCCGACCTGATGGCGGCCCTACGGGCCAGCGTCGAGCGGGCGCGCAAGGAGCGGAGCAAGCCGACCAAGCTGAAGCCGGCTGCGCGGCGGAAGCGCAAGACCGCCTGAGCTACCCCCTCCCCTCCCCCTCCCCAGGGGGAGGGGACAAAGCGGTTAAGGCTTCGCCGCTGGCGGCTGCGCGGTTTGCCCGGGAGGCGAGCCGCCCACCAGGTCGGCGCGCCGTTCGAAATAGTCGCTTCGGTCGATTTCGCCCCGGGCGTAGCGAAGGTCCAGTTCCTCCAGGGCCTTCGATCGTTGGGACCCGGGTTGGGTCGATGGCTGCCAGCCGCGCACGATCATGCGCGCCAGGAAGATGAGCCCGACCACCACGATCACCAGGAAGACCAGCTGGAACAGCGCTCCCAGCCACCACCAGCCACCCATGTAGGGATCCATGTACGGTTGGCCGAACGGTCGGTAGGACATTCGCCGCAACCTCCCCGGTTGAACTTCGTCTGGCCCTATTGTGCGGCCAGGCAGGTGAACCCTGCATGGGAGACAGGTAAGGCGGCGATGTGAGGCTTAGCTGGCGGACCAGGCCGGCGCGGCGGTGGCGTCGAAGTCCAGGTCGTAGGAGACCTGGACCGGAACCGGCGGGGCCGGGCTCGGGGTGGGCCGGGCGCTCGGCGTGGCGCCCGCCCTGGGTGAGCTGGACGGCGCCGCGGAAGGGGACGGGGTGGCTGTCGCGACAGCCGGCACCGTCAGGTAGAAGAGCTGAAAGTGTCCGCTGGCCCCGGTGGCCGCGAAGTAGGCGAGGCCGTTGCCGTCCGGCGACCAGGCGGGGGCGGCGCACAGCTGCCCCTCGATCAGGGTGCGCGACTGGCCCAGGGTCGCGCCATTGAAGGGGGCCACCACCAGCCGGCCGGTCTGCCCGCCAGCGGTACAAATCATGGCCAGCATGGTTTCGTCGGGTGATAGGGCGGGTTGCGCACAGTTGTCCTGCGGGAGTGTCAGGGCTTTGCCCACGGCGCCAGGTCTGGTGGTGAGCCAGATCCGCGAGTTGGGCTGGTTCGTCTGATCGCTGATGTCGAACTTGGTGTAGAGGAGACTTCCCGAGCGCAGCGGCACCGGTTGGACGTCCCCGCCGGTCCAGAAATACGGCTCGGTCCATTGCCGGGCGCGGCTCTGCGGTCCGGACACTGGCATCGCGTACACGGTCAGGTCGACCCGATAGAGGTTGTCCTGGTTCTTCGGGTCCCAGGAATAGAACAGGGTTTGCCCGTCGGGGCTGAACCGCGGATAGAAGCTCCAGTGGTTGAAGTCCACCACCCGGCTGGCGTTGTGGGTCAGCTGCCTGAGCACCTGGCCATTGAGGTCGAGCAGGTACAGGTCGGATTCGTCGGCAAAACGCGCCACGGCCACCAGCTGGCTGTGGTCCGGGCTGAGCACGGGTTGCGTCCAGTTGCCGGTCGCGATTTGTCGAAAGAGGCCGTCCTGGAGCTTGTAGATCGATCCCCCCTGGGCCAGGAACATGGTACCGGGCAGCCGGAACTTGGGCGAGACCCGGGCCGGCGCGTTGGGCGAGGCGGCCACCACTCCCCGGGTCTTCAGCGACGCGAGCCGCGCGTAGACCCCGACCCCGAAGGCCACCATCGCCAGGAGCACGATCAGGGTGAGGCCACGACGCATCATGGGAAGGACTGGTGCACCAGTGGGAGGATGCGGGCCCAGATGGGCACCAGGGCGTACTGGCCATCGATCTGTTCCGAGGACGTGTACCCGCTGACCAGGACGATTTGGGTCACCGCCTCCGGGGCCACCTGGCGGGCCACCGGCAGCAGGTGCCGGATCCGGTCCAGCCCCATGCTGGTTTTGAACTCGCCGTTCAGGACGGTGGCCAGGTCGGGCAGGTCGGCCGGGCTCAGATATTTGGTCTTGGCCCGAAGCGCGAGCAACACCTGCTGCTGGCGGAACGACCGGCCGAAGTCTCCCCGCAGGTCCGAGTGCCTCGACCGCACATACTCGAGCGCCATTTTGCCGTTGAGGTGCTGCGGACCGGGCAGCACCGCCACCCGCTTGATCCCGTAGGGATACCGGCTATCGACATCGTTGGGATAAAAATCATCGAGGACCGGGTTGCTGGTCACCACGTCGACGCCACCGAGCAGATCGATCATCCGGGTCAGCCCGCGCAGGCCGATCCAGACGTACTCGTCGATGTGGACGTGGAAGTCGCGTTCGACGGTGGCGATAGCCGCCTTGGGCCCGCCATACGCGTAGGCCGCATCGATTTTGGCCGAGCCGCCGGTGGAGAGCGGCACCCACAGGTCGCGTGGGATGGAGAGCATGGTGACGTGCTTGGCCGCCGGCTCCACCCGGACCAGGATCATCGACTGGGTGAGCACGTGGTCGGGGTCAAACTTCTGGTCGTCGTCGGACCCCAGCAACAGGACGGTGAAGGGGGCGTCCGCCGCGGGCGTCGGCGTGGCGGCCACCACCGTCGCCGATGCCACCGGGATGTCGGACTTTTGCCCCGTCGTCCGTAGGGCGGTCGTGAACGCGGGCAAGAAGTAGGCGAACGCGCCTAACGACCCGGAGATCACGAACCCCAGGATCACCAGCACCATCGTGGTGACGGGTAGCTCGGCGACCAGTCGCTGGCCGCGACGCGACCCGATCAGCAGCTGACTGGTGGTTGCCCGCGGCCGATATCGAAAATGTGGAACGTTCACCTGTCGGAATGCCCAGTC
>DASQAY010000297.1:0-3665 GCA_035635515.1 Candidatus Eiseniibacteriota bacterium
CGTGCGCGGGCTTTCCGAACTCTTCCACGTCTATCCTGACCGCGACGGCTCGGTTCGCACCGACCACTTCGTGCGCTGGTGGGGCCTCCCGGTGCTCAGCCTCCACTACCACATCACGCGGCTCCAGGAACAGCGCGCGGCGTAGTGCCCGCACTGACCGAGCCGACGACGCTGCTGGACTCTGGTGGACGGTCAGTTGGGGCGGCGGCCGGAGGCATCCGTCGCGGCGATCTTGGTCACGCGCAGCGGCACCGCGGCCAGCTCCTGCCCGTCCACGACGATGGAGAAAGTGTGTTCGCCGGCTGTGCGCAGCTGCACGCCCTGGAAGTTGAGCACCGACTGGAAGGTCACCGGCGACGTAGGGGCCTGGAGATTTCTCTGCGGACTCGCCTCGATCGTCATCACCTGGAGAAACGGGGCTCCGCTGCTGTCCTGCGGCCGGATTTCAATAGCGTAGCTACGGCCGGTCTCGTTGGCCGCGAACTGGAAGTTCATAACCAGCGACAGGTGCGGATGGCGCGCCGGAAGGACCGAGGCGTAGATGGTGTCGAAGCCGCCGCCGAGTACGTAAAGCTTGCCGTCGGGGTGAGCCAGGGCGAAGTCGGCCAGGAAGGCGAATTGGAGCTTCATGAGGCCTCCGGGAAGCAAACGGCCCGGGTCGATGTTGTACGGACGAGGTCAATGGTACTTGGCTGACCGGCTCGCATCGGTCGAAAAACTAGGATGACAGTCGTGGACCGACTGCCGTACGCGGTCATGGAAGCCGCGGTGATCCTGCTCTTCGTTGGCTACGCGCAGTTCGCGTGGCGCACCGGCGGCCGGCGCCGCCTGCTGGAGCTGGTGAGCGCCGTCCCCTACGGGCTGCTGCTGGAGCAGGGCGACATCATGATCTTCGGCAGCTACGCCTACAACCAGCAGTTCCTGCTGAAGCTGGGCGCCGTGCCGCTGGTGATCGCGCTCGCCTGGGCGATGATCATCAACTCGTGCATGTACATCTCCGACACCTTCGGCGTTTCCCCCCGGCTGGCCCCGTTCACCGACGCCATCCTGGCCATCGTCCTGGACCTGTCCTTCGACGCCATCGCCATCCGGCAGGGACTGTGGCATTGGAAGCTCGGCCTAACCCAGGGATTCTTCGGGGTGCCGGCCGGCAACTACTATGCCTGGCTGTTCGTGGCCTTTGGCTTCAGCGCCTGGACCCGGCTGAACCGGCGAACGGATCAGCGCCAGCTCGGCGCTTGGCGCCAGCTGCTCGTCCCCCTGCCGGCCTATGCCACGCTGCTGGCCGCCCTGCTTCCCTTCATCCTCCTGGAGCGGGCGTTCTTCAACCGGCCCGGCGGCGGCTTCCCGACGTTCATTGGCGCGCTGGTCATCTTTGCGGTCGTGGGCGGTCGTCCGCTGTTGCGGCGGCCACCGGCGCTGCCGCCGGTGTGGGCCATGCCACTCCTTCCCCGGCTCGCCATGCACGCCTACTTCATCGGCTCCGGCGTGCTGCTCGGGGTCTTCTGGCGGTTTCCGGTCCTGCTCGCCGCATCCGCAAGCATGCTCGTCGTCGACCTGTGGGTCACCGGGCGCCGAACGGCCGGCGCCTTGCTCGACAAGTCCGCGGTCGCGTAAGACATTCAGGAGGTCGTCGATGGCTGGTCAGATCGTTCGCGTCTGGAAGGGATACGGGAGAGCAGCCGGTGTTGATCGCTACTGCCGCGAGCACTTCCCTAACTCGGTCCTGCCGCAGCTCCGCTCGATCAACGGCTTTGTCGGCGCCAAGGTGTTGACCCGAGCCGGAGCAGGCGAAACCGAGGTGGTGGTCGCCACGACGTGGGACTCGATCGACTCCGTGAAGGCTTTCGCCGGTGAAGACTACGAGCAGGCGGTCGTTGAGCCGGTTGTTCGTGAACTTCTGAATCGCTTCGACGATCGCGTCACGCACTTCACCGTTGTCCTCGACGCTCCGTAGGTCATGGCGATAAGAAGCGGGAGCCAACGATGGTCAGCTCCACGGTGCCCAAGCGGTCGGTGCGCAGGACGGTCATGCCGTCGAGGTCGCGCATGAAGTCGCGCGCGGGCAACCCGTCGCGGCTCTGGTTGGCCACCTGGATAACTGCCAGGTCGCCGACTCGAGCGGATGTCCAGACTTCTGGCCCACCGTCGAGGAAGATCGCGCCCCGGATCTGAGCTGGGTAGCTGACCCAGCCCGTGTCCGGCGGGATGATAGCCAGCGCCGCGCCACCCGCGCCCACTAGCCAGGTCCGGCCGTCCGCCGCCAGCCGAAGGGTGACGCCGTCGATCACCGGCGGCATGGTGTCGACGCTGACCGGAATGCCTGCCTGGCGCGCCGCATTGACGGTGGCGAGCAGCGACGGGCTCCACGCCCCCGAATCGGTCACCAAGACCTGAGCGATGTCGAACCGCCGCATGATCGCTGGCGCAGCCCCGACCTGGGCCCGCCGGCCGCCGGTCAGGACCCACAGCCTGAGGCCGCGCGCGGTGGGCGGCAGCACGCGCCCCACCGCCTGGGCAAACCGGTCGGGGTCCGGGCCGCCATCGAACAGGATCTGCTGGCCGCCCGCGGTCCGGATCAACACGCCGGAACCGGTGCCCACGTCGAGCGCATACACATGGACCTGGCCGTCGGGCTGAACCAGGAGCAGGGCGCCGATAACCAGCGCCAGCCCGCCCAGTCCGGCCCACACGCGGCGCTGCCAGAAGAACCGTCGCAGCTTGAGGGCCGCCAGGCCGCCGCCGTTGAGGATGGCCGCCGCCGCGATCCAGCGCGGCGGAAAGTAGGGCGTGGTGAGACTGGCCGCCGGAGCCGCGGCGGTGACCTCGATCACCCGCTCGAACCAGGCGATGATCAGACCGGCCAGCTGAAGTACGGGCCAGCCGGCCGCCTGCCACACCGCCGCCAGGATGGCACCGGAGCCGCCGATGACCATGACGGCCGGCAAGAGGGGGAGCACCAGCGCGTTGGCCACCGGCGCCACCAGGGAGACCTGGTGAAAGCTGGCCAGCATCAGCGGCCAGGTGGCGGCCTCGGCGGCCAGGGTGGCCGCGAACGGATCGCGGAGCACGGCGGGCAGGAACGGCAGCCGGGCGGCGATGGCATCGGTCAGCCCGGCGATGCCCAGGGTCCCGGCGAACGACAGCTGAAAGCTGACATCGCGAGCCAGCGACGGGTCCAGCCCCAGCATGATGGCGGCCGTGAGCGCCATCGACGCCACCACCTGGGTCTCGCGATGCAGCGTGCCGGCCAGCACTACCAGCCCGCCCATGGCCGCGGCGCGCAGCGCCGCCGCCGAGGCGCCGCTGACCAGGGCGTAGGTGAGCATGGCCCCCAATGCGACCGCAGGCGCGATGCCGGGCGCCAGCCGGCCGACACCCTGGTGGACGATCCGAGCCAGCAGCGAGACCTTGAGCCCGGAGATGACCACAATGTGGATCAGGCCGCAGGCGATCATCTGTTGCTCCAGCGCCCGAGGCAGCGCTTGCCGGTAGCCAAACACCACCCCCAGCAGCAGGGCCGCCTGCGGTTCGGGGAGGGCGCGGTCGATGCCGGCCACCAGGGCGTGGCGGATGGCGAAGATCGTGGCGTGTAGCGGGTCGCCGGGATGCGCCAGGACGCGGACCACGTGCGGCGATTGAAGAATGCCGCTGATGCCGTGATC
>DASQAY010000298.1:0-2169 GCA_035635515.1 Candidatus Eiseniibacteriota bacterium
AGCGGTGATCGCTAGCTGAATTCGACCGCGATGTACGCGTACCCGTTAGGGGCGACGGCCCAGGCCGTCCCCACGTAATGGTAGGCGGGGTTCAGGATATTGGCCCGATGCCCCGGGCTGTTCATGAACATGGTGTTCAGCTGCGCGTCATTGATGCCCGCGGAGGTGTAGCCGACGTTCTCCCCAGCGTTGTTGCCCAGGCCGCAGGCCAGGTCGAGGGTTGGTCCATTCGTATGACTGATGTATCCCTGGGCCGCCATCCGCTGCGCGTTTTGGATGGCTACGTTGGCCAGGCAGGCACTCCACGCCAGAGGCGGCAGGCCGTTCTGGGCGCGGTCCTGGTTGATGAGCGCTTGCTGGGTTGAGCCGGGCGCCGGCGGCGGCGGGGTAGGTCGCGGCGCTGGGGGAGCGGGGGCGGGAGCGGGGGCGGCCCGTGGTGCCGGGGTAGCCGGGGTGGGTGTCGCGACTAGCGGCCGGACCGGCCGGCGCCGAAGGCGATTCCAGTCGAGGGGAGAGCCATCCGCGGCGGTAAACGTGACGGCCACGTACTGGCGGTCGGCCGATGGGCGGTTCAGGAGGAATGCTGCGGGGAGGGCAATCAGGATGCCGGCGCCGATCGCCAACCCCAGCCGCCGGGAAGGCAGCCTCATGACTCGTATGACGCGATTGACCCGCTCGTCCTTGCGCTAGCGGAAAGCCCCACTCTCCCCCCGAGGAGGGGAAGGAGAGTGGGGAGCGCAGGTTGCCAGGGTTGCGTTACGAGTCAGCCAGTCGCCGGCCGACGATCAGCATGGCGCCCAGGACAAGCAGGCCCAGGGCAAGGGCTTCGGGCGTTCCCAGCGGCGCGGTGGGGATACCGCCCGACTGAGTCCCGCTCACGATGGCGCGCAGCGGGGTCCCGAAGGTCGCCAGCTTGACGGCTCCCAGGTCGTCCAGGGTGAGGTCATAGGTGACGGCCGCGGCCGGCGCCTGCAGGGTCATGTAGGTGAACCACCCGTCCGGGCGGACCCAGCCCATGTTGCGATCGGTCGAGAGGTCTCGGAAGAGCTGGGTGTTCATCGGCTCCTGGAACGCGACCTGGAAGCCGGGCGCGACCTGCTTGCCCACCGGGGATTCGCCGATCACCGCATTCAGATCCGAGGTGTTGACCGCCTGGTCCGTGAGCAAGAAGAGGTCGGCATTGACGGTCTGGCCGTCGAGGGCCAGCACTTCGAAGGGCACCCATGGACGGGGGGTCCGCATGGTGATCAGCACCGGCGAGCCGTCGCCGGACAGCTGGTGACGCGCCTGAGCCCGAGCGGTGTTGTACTTGGCCGCCATGAAAATCGGGCTGCCGCCGGCGTAGCCGAGGATGTGATCGTGGCTGTCCGCGTCCACCACGAAGCCGTTCTGGGCAGCCCAGGTCAGCACTTGCTGACCGCTGCCCCTCAGCACCGTGATGTCGAGCGCTTCGACCTGGACCTGCTGCAGGACCTCGGCAGCGGCGGGGGTGGCGGCCTGGTCAGCGCCGAAGAAGAGGGCCCGCGGCGGCAGGGGGTGCGATTCGCGGTTGAGGCGTTGGAGCGTCCAGGCGCCGCCTTCCTCGACCTTCTCCGGGACGGCGGGAAGAGGGACGATCCAGCCCAGGCTCGAGACGTCGCCCGAATAGGTAAAGCTGGTCAGGTAATGTTCCACTCCATCGTGCCAGGCAACCAGGGTGGTCGCGCGGTCGAGGCGGATGGCCCCGTTGGGGGCGACCAGCCCGCCGCACGCCGCGGCAGGCAGCGTTTGCGCGAGGACGAACGCGAGGCTGGCGACGGCGCCGGGGATGAGTTTCTTCAACATGGCTTCCTCCCAGCTTCTGGGTATCGGACTTTACCTAAAGACGGGGAAGCGAGCTGGAAGTTCCCGCGGGACGAGGCAGGGCTTTGAGACCCCCCACCCTAGCCTCACCCGCAAGGGGGGAGGAGAAACGAGCTGAGGTCCGGCTGCTGGCACCGCTCGATGTGGCCGGATCGCTGGAGATGTTCCGGCGGGCCGGCGACGACGGCATCGACCGCTGGGACGGCGCGACCCTGGTGCGCACGGTGCAGCTGGACGGCAGGATAGCGGCGTACACTGTGACGACGCGCGGCACGGTGGTGTCGCCCCGGGTTGTAGTTGCCACCGACCCCGCCGACGCCCTGCAGC
>DASQAY010000299.1:0-3390 GCA_035635515.1 Candidatus Eiseniibacteriota bacterium
CGTTGCGGCACTTCGCCCCGCTCTCCAGCCGGCTCATCCAGGATGTCCAGCAGGACCGAGCAACCGCTGGCCCTAGTCCGACGCCCAGCGCCACGTCCGGGCCGGGCCCGGTGGCCACGGCCACCCCGAGCGTTCTGCCCAGCATCCCAGCGACCCCGCCTCCTCCCCTCCCGTCGCTTCCCCCGCTCCCCACGCCAACCGTGCCTCCGCTCCCCACCCCGACCGTACCCCCGATCCCACCACTGCCGACTCCGACCCTGCCCCCGCCACCTCCGCTACCCTGACCGACCGCGAGGCCAGGACGACGTCGGGTTCGGGCTTAGCTTAGTGGGAGACCGAGCCGGTGCCCGGGTCCGAGTTAGCCGCCGCTCAGTTGAGGCTGGAGGTCGGTGAGGAGAGGTCGAAGGGCTCCCAATCCAGGCCGGCGCGGGTCCGCTGCCGGGGCCCGCCACTACCGGCACCCTGGACCTGGGTGGGAAGGGAGAACACGAGATGGGGATCCTCGTACACGGCAGTCATCCCCCGGATGAATGGGCCGGCGGTGCGACGGCGGTGGAGGGGGGAGGCACAGGGGGAACACCTTGCTGGGCTAACCGCCACGCGCTCGTCGACCGCCTGGCCGCTCTTCATGGCAGTAGCCTACCGATCGAGGAAGCCCCTTTCGCCCTGCAAACGCAGTGTTGCGTTAGCCCGAATCCAAGCTCAGGCAGCCGCGGCCGCGGCGCCGGCCAGCGGGATCCAGTACTCGATGGCTGCCCCGGCGCCGGGCGCACTCTCCACTTGCAGCCAGCCACCCGCCATTTCGGCCCGCTCGCGCATGGCCGCCAGTCCGAGGTGTCCTGGACGGGGGCGCGTCGCCTCTTCTACCTGGAAGCCGCGTCCGTCGTCCTGGACGCGGACCAGGACCCCGCCGTCCTGCGCCGCCAGCGCGACCGTCACTCGCCTCGCCTGGGCGTGTTTGCGCACGTTGGCCAGGGTCTCCTGGGCGATCCGGTAGATGATCGCGCGCGCCTGCGGATTCAGCTCGTCCTGCAGGTCCTCCTGGACCTCATAATCGGGGCCTCCGTCGGCGCGCATCTGGTCCAGGTACAGGCGGATGGCCGCCGCCAGCCCCTCCTCGTCGAGCGCCACCGGGCGCAAGTCGAAGAGCAGGCGCCGCAGACGCGTGATTGCCTGATCGATGGTGAGGTCCACCTGGGCCAGCATGTCCAGGTGACGCGGGTCGCGGGTCTCCGCCCGCAGCAGATGGAGCCGGATCTTCACCGCAAACATGGTCTGGATGGAGTCGTCGTGAATGCCGTTGGCGATCTGCCGTCGCTCTTCCTCCTGGACCGTGACGAGGCGGGTGAGCAGGGCCTGTCGTTGGGCCTCCACCTGGTGGCGGGCGGTGACATCGCGGGCGATGGTGAAGGTCCGGGCTCGGCTGCCGGCCGCGGTCGTCAGCTGGGCCGCCTCCACCTCGATCCGCCGGCCATCCTTGTGCCGGATGGCCGTATCGAAGCGAGCGGGGCCAGCCGTTTTCCGCATCCGGCCGAGGCGGGCTTTGAGCGCCTCGCGGTCCTCGTCGGGGACGAGGTCGTACAGCGACGCCATGGTGTCGAGCTCCGCGCGGCTGTAGCCGCTCACCTGCTCGACGGCCGCGTTCATGAAGATCGGGTGGTCGCCCTCGGAGACGATGACGAGGTCGCCCAGGTCGCTCTGGGATCGGATCAGCGCCTGGTAGAGCTCGGTTTGCTCGTGCAGGGCCGCCTCGACCTGCTTGGCCTCGGTGATGTCGAGCGCCACGCCGATAGCGCCCACCAGGTCGCCCTGGCCCCCGCGGGATGGACCGTAGCTCACCGCCAGCGTCCGTCCCGCATCCCGGATCGTGGCCTGCACAGTCTGCCCCGAGAGCGCCTGGCGGACATACTCGAGCACCTCCGGGCGATCCGCGTACAGCTCTTTCACGGACCAGCCGACCCATTGCCCCGGCTGCCGGCCCAGCGCCGCCAGGCCCGCCCCTTCGCAAAAGGTGATCTGGCCGGCACGGTCAATCGCCAGGAGCACGACCGGCGCGTTGCGGACCAGGGTCAGCAGACGCTGCTGGCTGGCGTCGAGCGCGTGCTCGGCCTGCTGGCGGTCAGTCGCTTCCTGATGCCCCCGCTCCCGCTCCTTCTCGAGTGCCAGGGTGGCGGCCGCCAGCCCCTGGCGCAGCGCCTGCCACCGAGTAGCGATGCCCCCGCTGGCAACGGCGACCACCAGCACCACCGCGCCGCGGGTCGCGTCCGCCCAGGTCGGTGGAGTCGAGCTCAGCACAGCGGTCACCTCCCAGGCACGGGCGCCCAGCACCAGCAGGAAGCCGATAAGAAAGCCCGCGGTCCCGATCCAGCCGTACGCCGCGGCGGCTTCGATGGCCACCAGGACATAGATAAGGAAGGTGATCTGGGTATCCCCGCCGGTCAGCAGCAACCAGGCGGTACAGGCGCAGAAGTCCCCGACCAGGCCCAGGACCAGGCTCGGCTCCGCCAGCCGTGACCCCCGGCGGCCGCCCAGCGCGGCGGGCAGGTTGTACAGAACGATAGCCAGGGTCACCCCCAGGGCCGCCGGACGCGACATCGGTCCGGGAGTGATGAAAAAGGTAAGGAGGAGGCTGAGGATGGCCCCCGCCCAGCGAAGGCGCGAGATGAGAACGCCTAGGTAACGGCGATGGCCTGGCTCCGTAAACCGAATATCTTCGGCGACGCAAAAATCTTCGACGACTCTGGTCAAGCCTCTCGCCGTGCGGGTCACAATTCAGTCTCGCGACCGTGACGACCGGCCGACGCAAGGTGGCCTCGAAGCTCCCGTTACCCCCTCGACAGCGCATGCAGAAGATGCAGCCGGCTGAGACGATCCGGGTACTCATTGTCGAAGATCACCGGATGGTGGCGGAGGGCCTCGAGGCCCTCCTGGGCGCTACCAGCGACATCCGATCGGTCGGGGTGGCCGGAACCGTGGCAGACGCGATCCGGCTCGACGGAGCGATGCAGCCCGACGTGATTCTGATGGACTTCCGCCTGCCCGACGGGACGGGCGCCGATGCCACCGCCCAGATTCGACGACAGCATCGAGCGGTCCCGGTCGTGTTTCTGGGCACCGACGATGGGGAGGACACGCTGATGGCCGCCGTCCGGGCCGGTGGCTGCGGCTATCTGTCCAAGTCGCAGGCCGCGACCGAGGTCGCCGCGGCCGTGCGGCGGGCAGCCGAGGGGGAGATGCTGATTCCCGCTACTCGGCTGGCCGGGCTCCTGGCTCGGGCCCAGGATCGGTCCCGGGATGAGGCGGAGCGGGGCCGGCTGCTCGCCGACCTCACGCCTCGGGAGATGGAGGTCCTGCGATTGATGGCCGACGGCCTCGACAATCGGGCGATCG
>DASQAY010000300.1:0-19360 GCA_035635515.1 Candidatus Eiseniibacteriota bacterium
CTCGGCCCGTGGCTTGACCTGGCTGCTCAGCGATGAGGGCCTGCTGGCCCGCTCCCTGGACACCACCATCGGCCGCGACGGGGAAGGGCGGGTGATGCGGCCCGACGTCCTGTACACGCCCTACCGGGTGGATCGACAGGCCCCGCTGTCGACCATCTTCCGCGACGCGAAACTCTCGAACCTGATCGGGTTCGATTATCAGACCTACGGCGCCGACCAGGCCGCGTCCGACCTGGTCGGGCGCCTGCACGCCATTCGAGAACGCCAGGATCCGTCGGCCCCCCCACTGCTGGTGACCCTGGCCCTCGATGGCGAGAACTGCTGGGACTTCTATGAGGCCAACGGCAACGCCTTCCTGGCCGCGCTCTACGCCCGGATCGGCAAAGACCCGGATTTACGCCTGGTGCATATCAGTGAGTTCCTGGCCGGCAACCCGCCGGTTCGGTCGATCTCCAGCGTTCGGGCCGGGTCCTGGATCGACGCCAGCCTGGCGACCTGGGTGGGTGACAACGAGCACAACCAGGCCTGGGACCTGCTGGCCGAGACCCGCGGCATCCTGGCCCAGCAGCCGGACGGCCCCGCCATCGAGCAGGCTCGCCGCGAGGTCTACATTGCGGAGGGCAGCGACTGGTTCTGGTGGTTCGGCCGCGGTCACGACTCGGGCATGGATGTCATCTGGGACAACCTGTACCGGCTCCACTTGCGCAACGCCTATAAGCTGCTGGAGCAGCAACCGCCCTCCGCCCTGTTCCAGCCAATCGTCCGGCCTGGGGATACGGCGGCGGCCAAGCGCCCGGAACGGATGATCAGTCCCCATCTGGATGGGACGCTGGACGAGTCGGAGTGGACGGCGGCCGGCTACCTCGACGTGACTGCCCTCTACGGCGCGATGCATCCGCCGCGCGGGATCATCCGCCGTGTCTGGTTCGGCCGCGACGACGCCCAGCTCTACCTGCGCTTCGACCTGTCGGCGGCCGCCACGCGACCGGCCGACCTCTGCATCTACTTCTCTGGCGGCGCCCAACAGCCGGAAGGGGCGCCGGCGCCGGCCGGGGCTGCCTATCGAGCCGACTTCGGCTTCGAGCCCGCGTACGCGCTGTCCGTCCGCCTCGAAAACGGCCGGGCGGCCCTCGCCCTGCGGGCAACCCGAGGGGGCGAGGGGGCGGCTCCTCTCTGGGCCGGCGAGGCGACCGCCGCTCGCGACAGCCTCGCGTTCGGCATCCCGTTTGCGGCCCTGCAGCATGACCCCGGCGAAACCCTGGAGCTGGTGGCCGCGGTCCAGCGGGGCGAGACCGTGGTGGAGCAGGTTCCACCGGCGGGGTCCATCCGGGTCCGGGTCCCCGGCGACATCTTCAAGGGCCAGCCGCCCAAACCCCTCAAGATTCTGCTGGTCTCGGCCGAGGTGGCGCCCTTTGCCAAGGTGGGTGGGCTGGCCGACGTGGCGGGCGCCCTCCCCAAGGCCCTCAAGCAACTGGGTCACGACGTGCGGGTGGTGATGCCCCGCTACGGCACCATCGATCCGGAACGGTACGAGCTGAAGCCCGTCGTCCGGGACCTACCCGTCCCGCTGGCCCAGCAGACGATCTCCGCGGATGTCCTGGAGGGCCGCATCAGCGGGGGCGTCCCGGTCTACTTCATCGAAAACCAGCAATTCTTCGGCCGCGAAGGGATGTATGGGTTCTGGGACGATGACGCCCGCTTCATCTATTTCAGCCGGGCGGCGCTGGAGATGCTCCGGCCGCTCAACTTCATCCCGGACGTGGTGCACGTCAACGACTGGCACACCGCGGTCATTCCCAACATGCTGGCCAAGCTCTATGCCACCGACCCGGCGTATGCGGGAATCGCTACCGTGCTCACCATTCACAACCTGGCTTTCCAGGGCGTGTTCGGGTATGGCACCCTGCACCTGGCCAACCTGGATCCGTGGGGCCTGATCAAGCCGGGTATCCCCGGCCTGGACGACATCGTCAACCTGCTGGGCCGCGGGCTGTATTACGCCGACGCGGTGAACACGGTCAGCAACCGGTACGCCGAAGAGATCCTCACGGCCGAGTACGGCGAACGCATGGATCCGCTGCTCCGCCTCTACCGGTCAAAGCTCTACGGGATCATCAATGGGATCGACTACGAGGTCTTCAATCCCGCAACCGACAGCAACCTGGCCACCCGGTACGACCTGGATAGCATCGAGCGCAAAGTCGAGAACAAGCTGGCGCTCCAGAAGGAGCTGGGGCTGCCCCAGCGGCCGGAGGTGCCGCTGATCGGGCTGATCTCACGCCTCTACGACCAGAAGGGACTGGACCTGATCGCCAACATCATGTGGGGCCTGATGCGGCTCGACCTGCAGCTGGTCGTGCTGGGGGCTGGCGAAGGCCGCTACGAGGAGCTGTTCCGGGCCAACGCCCGCGACAATCCGAAGAAGCTCTCGGCGACCATCGGCTTCAAGCCCGTGCTGGCCCAGCACATCTACGCCGGATCGGACATGTTCCTGATGCCGTCCCGCTTCGAGCCCTGCGGTCTCGGCCAGCTCATCAGCCTGCGCTACGGCACCATCCCCATCGTGCGGGCGACTGGCGGCCTGGCCGACACCATCCATGACTGGGACCCGGCCAAGCAGACCGGCAATGGCTTCGTCTTCGACGCGTACGACCACTGGGACCTCTACGCCCAGGTGGTGCGCGCGCTGGAGAATTTCCGCCAGCCGCAGCTCTGGCAGGCCCTGCAGCGGAACGCCATGACCTCCGATGTCAGCTGGGCCAACTCCGCCCTCCAATACGTGCGCCTCTACCAGCGGGCCATGACCAACCACGCGGAGGCCCGCGAGTACGCGGCCGCGCCGGCCGGCCCCTATACCTGGTAACCGGCCCGCGTAACCACCAGTAGCGCTAGCGTGTTCCCTCCGCTGGGGAGGGGTTAGGGGAGGGGCGGTCGGTGATACCGTGAATCCACCATGACTCCGGACCGGCTCTCCGCCCTGGCGATGTTCGCCGTGCTGGTGGGGGGCCTGGTCTGGCTGGTGCGCTGGGTTCGGCAGAGCCTTTCCTGGCGGCCGGTGTGGGACCGGTTTCGGCGCGAACCGCTGGCGCTGGCCGGCCTCGCTTTTGTCCTCGTCCTGGTGTCGGTGGCCATCCTGGCCCCGGTGCTGCCCCTGCGCGACCCCAACCACGGCTACTACGAGCTGTTGCCCCTCAACGGCCGGCCGCTGGCGCCGGGCGCCACCTTCCTGCTGGGATCCGACGCCAACGGCCGGGACTTGCTCAGCCGGACCCTGTGGGGCGCCCGGGTCTCCCTCATCATCGGGTGCCTGGCGAATTTCTCGGCCCTGGCGCTGGGGATCAGCCTAGGGTCGGTGGCCGCTTACTTCGGCGGCTGGATGGACATGGTCCTGATGCGGTTTACCGACATCATGATGGCCTTTCCCGTCGTCCTCTTCTCCATCGCCCTGATCGGCATCCTGTACTCGAGCGGGCTGCATGGCAACCTGCTGGTGATCGCGGCCGTCATCGCCCTGTTCTACTGGACGGCGGTGGCGCGTATCGTTCGGGCGCAGGTGCTCTCCATCAAGGAAAAGGAGTTCGTGGAAGCCGCCCGCGCGCTGGGCACGCATCCCATCCGGATCCTGGCCAAGCACATCTTCCCGCACCTGATGCCGATCATCATCGTGTACGGCACCATCGGCATCGCCACCACCATCACCGTTGAGTCAATCCTCAGCTTCATCGGGATCGGGGTGCAGCCACCCACGGCCGACTGGGGGGTGATGGTCAACGACGGTGTCACCTTCATGCAGATCGCGCCCTGGCTGGTGATCGTCCCCGGCCTGATGATCCTGCTGACCGTCCTGGCCTTCAACCTGCTTGGCGACGGGCTTCGGGACGCCCTCGACCCCCGCGAGCGGGCGCTCTTCCGGGGGGCGATCGGCGGGGTGGCGGCGGGCGGCGGCGGGCTGGCTACCGGCCAGCGGGCCACCCTGGAACCGGGCCTGGAGGTGGCTGCGCCGGGCACGTTCGAGGTGGAGGAGGCCTCCGGGTAGCGGGCAAGTCGAGGAGTCCTTTACAAGGAGCGGTGGGCGCGGTAGTTTCTTGGACAAGTTTCGATCGGAACGGGAAGGAGGGACGCATGAAGCGACGACCCACAGCCTGGCTGGCCGTGATGGCAGCCGGGACGATCCTGCTGCCGGCGTGCGCGAACAACACCCCGACCGGCGGGGAGACGCCGACCTCAGGTGGCACGCTCACGATCAGTTTCAAGGACGACCTGAAGACACTCGACCCCGCCATCGGCTACGACACGGACTCCTGGTCGATCGAGCGCCAGATCTACAACGGCCTGCTCGACTACGACGGCTTCACCACCAACCTCAAGGCGGACATCGCCGAGAAGATGCCGGTCATCACCAACGATTGCAAGACCTACACCTTCAAGATCCGCAAGGGGGTGAAGTTCAGCAACGGCCGCGAGGTCACGGCCGACGACTTCAAATACTCCTGGGAGCGGATGCTCGACCCCAAGACCAACGGCCCCATGACCGGAGGACCGTTCTGGGGCGTGCTCACCGGTTCCGCGGACTTCTTCAACGGCAGGGCCACCAGCATCTCGGGGCTCAAGGTCCTCGACCCCAACACCCTGGAGGTCGACCTCGACACCCCGAACCAGTCCTTCTTGAACATCGTGGCCATGCCATTTGGCTTCGTGGTTCCCAAGGAAGCGGTCGCCGCCGCCGGCACCGACTTCGCCCACAAGCCGATGGGCACCGGTCCCTTCGTCCTGGACAAGTGGACCGCGGGTCAGTTGATCGTGCTGAAGAAGAACCCCAGCTACTTCGGCACCAAGCCCTACCTGAATGAGGTCGACGCCCAGATCGGCGTGACGCCGGAAGTGGCCATCCTCCGCATGCAAAGCGGCCAGATGGATCTCCCGCAACCGGACATCAATATCCCGTCGGCGCAGTACGTGCAGTTGAGCGCCGACCCCAAGTGGAAGAACCGGGTCGTCACCACGCCGAACGTGGATATCTGGTACCTGGCCATGAACGCCACCATGAAGCCCTTCGACAAGCTGGAGGTCCGTAAGGCCTTCAACTACGCCATCAACAAGGCCAGCCAGGCGAAGATCCTGGCCGGCAGGGCGGTCATCAACAACGGGATCCAGGCACCGCCCATGCCCGGCTACGTCCCGAACTACAATCCGCTGGGCCTGGATGCCAACGGCCAGAACATCCAGAAGGCGAAGGACCTGCTGGCGCAGGCTGGCTACGGCCCCAGTAAGCCCTTCCCGCCGCAGACGCTCGTCTACCCGAAGGCAAACGCGGACTCCGACCGGGAGGCCGCCGCCGTCCAGCAGGATCTCGCCGCGATCGGAGTCACCGTCAACCTGCAAGGGCTGGCCTTCAGTGCCTTCCTGGATGTGACCGGCAAGCCCAACACGACGGCCTTCAGCTATAACGGCTGGATCCAGGACTTCCCCGACCCGTCCGACTTCATCGACCCGATCCTGACCTGCTCAGCGGCCAATGTGACGGCCAACGGCTCCAACGTTGCCTTCTACTGCAACAAGTCGGCCGATGCCCTGGCGGACAAGGCACGAGGCGACACCAACGCCACCGAACGCCTGAACCTGTACAAGCAGTTCCAGGACGTTGTCGCCGGCCAGGATTTCCCCTGGGTGCCGATGTACTCGACCGTCGAGGCCAACGTCTCATCCACGCGGGTGCACGGCTACCACCTGCACCCGGTGTGGCCGCTGGTTGTCACGAGCATCTGGGTGACTGGCGCGGCGGCCAGTGCCTCAGCCAGCTAACGATCGCCTGACGAGAGGGGAGCCGCGGCTCCCCTCTCCGGCGGGTCCCGCGGACCCGTGACCGCGTACATCGTTCGCCGCCTGCTCTGGATGGTCTTTGTGCTCTTCGGGGTGGCGGCCATCACCTTTGTGGTCGCTTTCATGGTCCCGGGCGATCCGGCCCGCCTCTACGCCGGCACCAACGCCTCGCCGGCCGCCATCCGCAGCATCCACCACCAGCTGGGCCTGGACCGTCCCCTCATCGTCCAGTTTGTCGATTACATCTGGCGAGTTCTCCCGCCCATCCCAATCATCAAGCCCCACGGTCTCGACTTCGGCTACTCCTACCGCTACGCGGCCCCCGTGCTGCCGGCCATCCTGGAACGCTTCCCGGCGACCGCCGAGCTGGCCATTGCCGGCGTCTTCTTCGAGGTCATCATCGGCATGCCCATCGGCATCCTTTCCGCCATCCGGCCGGGCAGCTTCTGGGACCGCGCGACGATGGTGTTCACCTTCGTCGGTCTGGCCGCGCCACCGTTCTGGTTGGGATTGATCTTCCTGTTCGTGTTTGGCTTCCTGCTGCCGATCTTCCCCATCGGGGGGTACGGGGGCCTGTTCGCGCCCCAGTACCTGGTGCTGCCGGCCCTCACCCTCGGCCTGGGTGGGGCGGCCTACTATGCCCGCCTGCTGCGCGCCTGCCTGCTGGACATCCTGGAGACCGATTACGTGCGCACCGCGCGGGCCAAGGGCCTGACCGAACGCCAGGTGGTGCTTCGGCATGCCATCCCCAACGCCCTGACGGTTATCGTGACCCAGCTGGGGATGGACCTGGGGTATTTCCTGGCGGGTGTGGTCGTCATCGAAACCGTCTTCGCCTGGCCCGGCATCGGCAAGCAAGCCGTCGACGCCATCTTCACCCTCGACATTCCGCTGGTGATGGGGACCGTGCTCTTCGGAGCCATCCTGATCGTCACCGCCAACCTGGTGGTCGACATCTCCTACACATTCCTGGACCCGCGCGTCCGCTACTCGTAAATCTATCTCCCTCCCCTTGCTGGCGAGCTGGAGGGGGCGGACCATGGCGCCCCCAGCCTCGACGCTGACCTTCTCGAGCGGCAGGTCCGCAATCGCCGCATCGGGAGGAGCCGCGGGCAGCGGCAAGGGACTCAGGGTTTCCCCTCCCCTCTGGGGAGGGGTATGGGAGGGACGCCGAGACACGAGCCCGGAAGTATTCGATGACGCGGCGGTCGGTCTGGCCGTCGGAGCGGAGGCGTTCCTCCAGGTTCTCGCGGCCGGTGAAGGCTTCAAACGCGGCCTGGGCCTTCTCATCCCACCCGCCATCGCGCCCCGGATCGTAGCCGAGCTGCCGCAGCCCCCGCCGGAGCTCGGCCGCGAGCGCGACATCGATCGGGATCAGCTCGCTGGCCAGAGCTTTTTCAAAGTACAGCTGCCAGAGGACGAACAGGCGGCCCAGCTCGGCGACCGGATCGGCATGGTCGTCGACGCGCAGGTCCAGGTACCGGTCATTGAATCCGCCGTAGCCGGCTCCGGGCCTGACCACCAGCAGCGCCGCGGACTGCTTGCCCCGGCTGTCGCCCCCCGCGCGGTCTCCGGCGGCCAGCGCCGCCAGGAGTCGGGCCGCCAGGGCTCCCGGCGTCTTCAGGAAGGTCTCGAGCATGGTGAAGACGGTTGCTTCGGAGACCAGGATGTTGCCCTGTACCGCCACCCCGGGCGCGGTCCGCCCGCCCGCCCAGGGCATGCATTGGGCTCCGGTGAAGCTTGCCGACCGTCCTTGCATGTCGACCACGCCGACCTGGCGGTGGGGGGCCATCGGGTCGGCCTCCGTCAGCCGCCGGATCACCTCCGCGGGAGCCTCCCCGTCGGCCAGCAGCCGGAGACCATCAAGTCCGTACGACAGGTTGGCCCAGGACTGGGTGGCCACGGCGCCCACGCCGGCCCGCGCCCAGGGGACCATCACCCCCACCGCCAGGAACTTGGAGGCCACCGCCACCCCGCATTCGTGGGCGTCCGGGTCGGCCGCCGCGATCGAGAAGGTGGCAATGGGCGAAAGCTTGGGGGGCAAATCCACCTTTGGGATAATGAGGCTCCCCGCTGCCTCGCGTAAAGGAAATACTGTGCCCCAACTCCGCCAGGACCTGATTACCGGACGCTGGGTGGCCGTTGCCACCGAGCGAGCCAAGCGCCCCGATTCGTTCACCCAGGCGCCTCGGGACGCCGTGGCGGCCAAGGACGTCTGCCCTTTCTGTCCGGGGAACGAGAAGATGACGCCGCCCGAGGTGCTGGCCTATCGGGAGCCGGGCAGCGGGGCCAACGGTCCGGGCTGGTGGCTGCGCGTCGTGCCCAACCTGTACGCGGCGTTCCGATTGGAGCCCGACGGGCAGGCGGCCCAGGATGGGGTCTTCGAACAACGGGATGCGATCGGGGCCTGTGAGGTGCTGATCAGCAGTCCCGACCATCGAGCCCCCACCCCGCTCCTGCCCCGCCATCAGGTGGAGGAGATCGTCCAGTCCTACCTGGACCGCTACCACGCCCACCAGCGCAACCCGGCCCTGGAGTATGTGCTGATTCTGTACAACCACGGTCGGCCGGCGGGGGCCTCGCTGGAGCACCCGCACTCCCAGCTCTATGCCGTGGCCGTGGTGCCGCCCGCCTTCCAGGACGAGCTGGCCGGCGCCCAGCGCCACCTGGCACAGGGGAGCGGCTGCGTCTTCTGCCGAATGATCACCCAGGAGCGCCTGGCCGGCGCCCGGATCGTGATGGAGAACGAGGCCTTCCTGGTCTTCGCGCCCTACGCCGCGCGGACGCCCTTCGAGACCTGGATCATTCCGAAACGGCACGCGGCATCTTTCGGCGACCTCGACGAACGCGAGAAAGCGCCTCTGGCCGATGCCCTGCAGCGGACGCTCAAGGCCTTTCACAGCGGCCTCAACGACCCGCCCTTCAACTATTTCATTCACAGTGCCCCCCTCAAGGCCCGCGTCGACGACGCCTACCACTGGCACCTGGAGATCATCCCCAAGCTGAGCATTGCGGCCGGGTTTGAGATGGGCTCCGGCATGTGGATTAATGTGGTGAAGCCGGAGGACGCCGCGACCTTCCTGCGCCAGCAGATTACGGTGGAGGATGGGGCGGCGGTCTAAAAATGAAAGCCGTGGTCATGGCGGGAGGCGAGGGCTCGCGGCTGCGGCCACTCACGAGCGGGCGGCCCAAGCCGCTGGCTCCCGTGGTCGGCAAACCAGTGATGGAGCACATCCTGACCCTGCTGCGCAAGCACGGGATCACCGAGGTGGTGGTCACGCTGCAGTACCTGGGCGCCGCCATCCGCGACTACTTCGGCGACGGCTCCGACTTCGGCATGGAAATCACCTACGTGGTGGAGGACTCGCCGCTGGGGACCGCGGGCAGCGTCAAAAATGCCCAGGAATACCTGGGCGAACCGTTCATCGTGATCAGCGGCGATGCCCTGACCGACATCGACCTGAGCGCGGCCATCCGCTTCCATGAGGAGAAACGGGCGATGGCCACTATCGTCCTCTACTCGGTGCCCAACCCGCTGGAATATGGGGTGGTCATCACCCGGCCGGATGGGGCCATCGAGCGCTTCCTGGAGAAACCGTCATGGGGCGAGGTGTTCTCAGACCAGGTGAATACCGGGATCTACGTGCTGGATCCCGACGTGCTCACCCTGCTGCCGCCCTCGACGGTCGTTGATTGGAGTGGCGACGTCTTTCCCCGGATGCTACGCGACGCGTTGCCACTCTACGGCTACCTGGCCAGCGGGTACTGGTGCGACATTGGCAATATCCAGACCTACTACCAGGCCAACTGGGATGCGCTGTCCGGGGCGGTAGACGTCCAGATCGAGGGCGAACGCCGCGAGGGCAATGTGTGGATTGGAGAGAACGTGGAGCTGGGTCACGACGTCCGGATCGTCGGCCCCGCCTATTTGGGACAGGAATCCAAGATCAAGGCGGGGGCCTTCATCAACGGCCCCGTCTGCGTGGGCAAGTACTCGGTGGTCGACAACGGCACCAAGATCAGCAACTCGATCATCTGGAACTACTCGTACGTTGGCGAAAATTCTCGCTTGCGTCAGGCCATCGTCTGCAGTCACTCCAATGTCAAGAACAATTGCCTGCTCGAGGAGGGCGCCGTGATTGGCGACAACGTCTCGGTGGGCGAAGGCAGCACCATCGAGGCCGGTGTCAAGATCTGGCCCGACAAGGACATCCAGCCCGGCTCGACCGTGCACGAGAGTGTCATCTGGGCCGGCTCGTGGAAGCGCGGCCTGTTCACGTCGGCCGGGCTGGTCGGCCTGGTCAACATCGAGCTGACCCCCGAGTACTGCGCCCGGCTGGGGGCCTCGTTCGCCGCCCTGTTCCCCAAGGGTTCCAAGATCGCCGCCTCCCGAGACGTCCAGCGTCCCTCCCGAATGATCAAGCGGGCGCTGGTGGCCGGCATGATGTCAGGGGGCGCCTCGATCGAGGATCTGAGCGAGCTGCCCATCCCGGTGGCCCAGGACTATGCCCGCCGACCCGAGATCGCCGGTGGGGTGCACGTCCAGATGTCCCCGCTGGACAGCCGCTCGGCCGACATCCGGATGTTCGACAGCAACGGGCTGGTCCTGGACAAGAAGATGGAGCGCAAGGTCGAGAACCTCTTTTTCCGGGAGGACATCCGCCGGGTCCACTTCTACGAGATGGGCGACATCGACTATCCGCGCGATGCCATCGAGGTGTACATGGACGGCGTCCTTCGCCTGATCGACATCGAAGCCGTGCGTCGGTCGAAGCTCAAGGTGCTGATCGACTACGACAACGGGAGCGGCTCCATGGTGGTCCCCAGGCTGCTCAAGGAGCTCAACGTCGAGACGGTCCCGCTCAATGCCGGATTCGACGAGACCTATCAGCCTCGGTCACCCGCCGCATTCGCCGACTCGCGGCGCCAGTCGGCCCTGGTCACGCAGACACTCAACTGCCAGCTGGGCGTCTACATCGACCACGGTGCCGAGCGTATTTTCCTGGCGGACGATGCGGGTGAGGTGATGGACAACCACGAGAGCTTCGCAGTGCTGGCGCTGCTGGCGCTCAAGACCCGCCCCGGCGTGCTGGTGGCCCCGGCCAGTGTGCCGTTGACCCTGGCCCGGATCGCGGTCGACGCCGAGTCGCATTTCGTGCCCAGCAAGACGGACCCGAGCTCGGTCTTGCGGACGGCCCAGCAGCACCAGGCGGTGCTGGCCTCGGACGGGTTGGGCGGGTATGTGTTCCCCGAGCACCTGCTGGGCTTCGACGGCATCTTCGCGCTGGTCAAGCTGATCGAGCTGCTGGCCATCGACGGCCGCAAAGTCTCGGCCATTCGCAAAGAGCTCCCCCGCTCGGCCTACGAACACCGCCTGGAGGACTGCCCCTGGGAGTCCAAGGGCCGGGTGATGCGGACCATGGTGGAGATGTTCCGGGACCAGCCGGTGGACTTGTCCGACGGCGTCAAGGTCTTCGTGGACGGTGGCTGGGTGCTCGTCCTTCCCGACGCGGACACCCCCCATTACCACATCATCGTCAGCGTGGACGACCAGGCCAAAGCGACCCAACTGGCCGACAAATTCTCGGCGCTGGTGAGGACCGCGGTGAACGGCAGCGGCACCGCTTCAGCCGTGCGGAACGACCCAGAGGGCGATGGTAGAATCGGCACTGCCGAGCGGGTGTAACTCAGTGGTAGAGTGCAACCTTCCCAAGGTTGAAGTCGCGAGTTCGAGTCTCGTCACCCGCTCCATGTTCCTCTTCTGGATCTAACACAACATCTGCCAAAGGCCCAGCTCAGCGCCGTCTGCCGCCGAACCGTGCTCCTCGAACGGAAAAGCCAGGAAGACCACCTAATACGCGCCGCTTGGTCCATGAACACGTCATTGCAAGCTTGTGTCTTGCGCGGCACACTTGCGTTGTGGTACCCGAGACCAGATACGCAAAGAGCGGCGACGTGCACATTGCCTATCAGGTCGTCGGTGACGGACCGGTTGACCTCGTCTTCCTGCCCGGATTGTTCAGCCAGGTGGAGTATCAGTGGGAAGAACCGACCTTTGCCCGCTTCCTTGGGCGTCTGTCGTCGTTTTCTCGGCTGATACCGATTGATGCCCGGGGAACCGGGCTCTCCGACCGTGCACCAGTGCTCCCGCCCATGGAGGAGCAAATGGACGACGTGCTGAGCGTGCTGGACGCCGTGGGCTCGTCATCGGCTGCCTTCTTTGGTCTTTCGCAAGCAGGACCGATGGCCATCATGTTCGCCGCTTCCCACCCTGAGCGAACTCGAGCGCTCGTTCTATATGCGACCTACGCGAGTCCCCGGCAGCAGAAAGACTATCCGTGGGGACGGTCGCCAGAATGGATGGACGACTACGGCCGCTTGATCGACGAAAAATGGGGCTCGGGTCTATTTCTGGCACAGGTTGCGCCGAGCCGGCTTCGGGATCCGTCGTTCAGCCGATGGTGGAGTCGCTTGGAGCGACTCACCTATGGTCCGGGGAATGCGCTTGCCTATTTTCAGATGAACGCCGCGATCGATGTGCGCTCGATTCTTCCGACCATCCGGGTACCGACGCTGGTGCTGCAACGAAGGGAAGATGTTTATCGCAATCCAGGCCACGCTCAATACCTGGCCACGCATATCCCCGGTGCAAGGCTCGTAGAGCTAACCGGTATCGACCATTTGCCATATGTGGGCGACTCCGATGCAATTCTCGACGAGGTTGAAGAATTCCTGACCGGAGTGCGCCCGCCTCCAGCGCATGATCGTCTCCTGGCGACGGTGATGTTCACGGACATCGTCGGATCGACGGAGCGCGCCAGCAGCCTCGGCGATAAAGCGTGGAAGGACTTGCTCGAGCGGCATCATGCGGTCATCCGGCATGAACTCGTTAGGTTTCGAGGCCGGGAGATCAAGACGATTGGAGATGGGTTCCTAGCAATATTCGATGGTCCGGCACGCGCCGTTCGATGTGCCCAGGCAATCGTCGAGGCCGTCAAGTCCATTGGGGTCCAGGTTCGGGCCGGCGTCCATACCGGTGAAGTGGAACTCATGGCGGAAGATATCGGCGGCATCGCCGTCCACATCTGCGCACGAGTCGCCGCCTTGGCTGCCCCCAGTGAGGTCCTGGTTTCTGGCACCGTGACGGATCTGGTCGCCGGCTCGGGAATCGAATTTGAGGAGCGCGGGTCTCGCGCCCTGAAAGGCGTGCCGGGAGAATGGCGGCTATTCGCCTTGACAGGCATCGGTTGACTGACCAGGTCGAGCGATCGTAGGTTGATGGTCTACCAGGCGTTAGACGAGAGTGGCGCTCCACTACAAGCTGACTACAAGAATCTGAAATTAAGCGAACTGAGCCGTTCTCGCCTGCGCTTTGAATACGAGACCGTGGATCTTCTTCCCAAGGTTGAAGTCGCGAGTTCGAGTCTCGTCACCCGCTCCAAGGCCTTCTCTAAATCCGTTCCGGATAGTAGGACCGTTGTGATTGAGTCTGCGCCGTTTGAGTCGCGCCCAAAAGGGCCGGGTGTACCGACCTAATCTGTGAGAGCGAAAAAACCTGTAGAAATGGTAACTGAGGTCTTTGTGTGAGATGCCGCTTGAGGACGTCCTTGCCGAACTGCTAGCAGGTGCGCTGAGCGAATTCACCAGCCGACGGAATGCGAAGGCGAAGGAGCTGAAGGGGGCTGGGAAGGGCGAGCTAGCGGCCATGGTTGCTGGGTTGAAGAAGCCGTCGGTTGCGGTTTGGGCCGTGAATCAGCTAGCGCAGCACGACAAGACTGCCCTCGAGCGATTGCGGCGCTTCGGGGAAGGGGTGGTGCAGGCGCAATCGGGCGCGGTAGCTGGGCAGAAGAATGCGGCGCAGGCGCTGCGATCGGCCTCCGATGGTTTGCAACGGGAGCTCGAAGCAGAGGTTCGATCGGCGGGCGACGTCCTGCACACGGCCGGACATGCAGCCGACGATGCGACGCTGCGGCGAGTTCAAGAGATCCTCCGACTGGCCGCGGTCTCGGGTGGCGAGATCTGGGATCGGTTGCAACGCGGCGCGCTCATCAGCGAACCAAGAGCTGGCGAGGACATGCTGACGGCGGCGTTTGGGCTTGGTGGGGACGGCGGGACCGGTAGGGCGGGTCGCGGGTCGCGGGGCGGCGCGGAGCCGGCGCCAGCAATGGCCAGCGATGCGAAGGCGGCGCGCGCGGCTGCCAAGCAAGCCGCAGAGACCGAGAAGCGGATTGCGATGGAGCACGCTTTTCGTACCGTAAGGATGGACGAAGAGGCGGCACAGCAAGCCGAGCAGGCCGCACAGCGGCTGCGCGAGGAAGCCCGTCGAGTAGCGGCGGATGCGAAGCGGGCGAACGACAAAGCGAGGCAGGCGGAGAAGGAACTCGAGCGCGCCGCGGCGAAGCTGAAGGTGTCGCGCGATGCTGCCCGACGACTGGGCGGACACCGCTGATCGTCCGTATCCGTCCATGTGCGAACGCTCAGCGCAGGACTACGGGCATTGAGGAAGCTCTTTATCCTCGTGCCAGGCGGGTTTACTGCCTTCCCGGGTACCAGATGCAGAGCACCAACATCGTCGAGTCCGGCGATTTGGTGGTGGTCGAGTCCAGGTTCACTGGGAGCCATGCGGGACCGTTAGTAGATCCTGGCGGCTCCATCCCCGCCACCGACGTGGAAGCTCCCAGCGTGGACGTCTTTGAGGTTCGGGGCGGCGAGATCGTGGCCCACAGGGGCTCCTTCGACAACCTGGACCTGATGACGCAATTGGCTCTAGTGTCGGCCGGAGCCGCCACCACGTCCTAATCGTGTGATCGTGTTTGACGGGGAGGCCCGCTGACGGGAGAGCGTCGCAGAATTTTCACCATTCTGGCGCTTGGCGATCCCTTGCGCGCCTAGACTCGGCCGGTCATAATTTGAGCGTGCGCTCAAATCGCACGCTCAAGGCCAAACCACGAACCGCCGCCGCTCTGCGGACAGGGTCGGGAGCGCGCTTGCGTGGCCGGCGGGCGGCCAGGCCGCGCCAGGACTCGACCAAGCATCGGCTAATCCAGGCGGCGTTGAAGACCCTCACCACCGAGGGTTTCTACGGCACCACCGCCCGGGCGATAGCTCGGACCGGGGAGCTCAATCAGGCGCTGATCTTCTACCACTTCGGCAGCGTGGACCAGCTCCTGCTGGCTGCCCTGGACGCCACCAGCCAGGGACGGCTAGCCCGTTACCGTGAGGCGCTGGCCACCGTCACCTCGCTGACCGAACTGGTCGAGGCGATGGCAGCGCTTTACGAGGAGGACGTCCGGGTCGGCCACGTGGCCGCGGTGCAGGAGCTGATCGCGGGCGGGTCCTCGGTGCCCGGGCTGCGCCGCCAGGTCGTCAATCGCATGGAACCGTGGGTGGCGTTCGCCGAGGAAGTCACCCGCCGGTTGCTCGCCGGCAGTGTGTTCGAACCGCTGGTCCCGATTCATGACCTGGCCTACGCCGCGGTCGCGCTCTATTTCGGGGTCGAGACCGTGACCCACCTCCAGGGCGATCGATCGCGGGCGGCGTCGCTGTTCGACGCCGGGCGGCGGCTCGCTCCCCTCGCGGACGCGATGCGGACGAACGCCACCTGGGCAGGTGACGCGTGAAACCTCTCTCGCGAATCGGGCTCGCAGGCGTGCGGCGGTCCAGCCGTTATGTAGCCATGCCGGCAATCCCGTCAGGAGGTGCCTTGTCATGAGCCAGGCGTCGCCACCCACAGACGACAAGGGCATGCAAGCTACCTCGCAGCAGCGCACGCCGGCCCAGTGGGCCCTCATCTTCGTCATCGTCTGGCTGGCCGCGGCCGTGGCCGTCTACCGCTTCGTCCATGAGGGCAACCTTGACCAGACGGCCGCCCTCTTCATCGGCCTTCCCACGGTGCTGGCCGTCGGCCTGACCCTGACGCCCAAGGCCAAGAGCGCGACCGGCATGGCGGTCAAGGGGCTGACCATCGGCCTTGTCCTGTCGGCCATCCTGCTGGGCGAAGGCGTGATCTGCATCCTGCTGGCGGCTCCGCTCTTCTACGGGATCGCGCTGGTCATCGGCGTCATCGTGGATGCCCACCGCGACCGTGAGCGCAAGAAGATCCAGCAGGGAAAGCTCTACAGCATGCTGCTGATTCCCCTGGCCCTGATGAGCCTGGAAGGCGTCACTCCGATCACCAGCTTTCCAACTGCCGGCACGGCGACGGCGACCCAAACGGTGGCAGCCACACCAGCCGGCGTGGAAGCGGCCCTGGCCGCCGCGCCGCTCTTCGGCCGCACGCTGCCTGCCTTCCTCGGGATCGGGTTCCCCCGTCCGCTGGCTGCCGGCGGCTCCGGGCTGGCGGTCGGCGACCGTCGCACGATCTGGTTTAGCGGTCGTAACGGCACCCGCGCCTCCCTCGTCCTGGAAGTGGTCCAGAGCGAGCCGGGACACATCCGGTTCCAGGCGCGCACCGACCAGACCGCCATCGCCCGATGGCTGGGATGGCGGGATGCGGACGTGACCTGGCAGGCCGCCGGCGCTGATGGCACGCACGTGACCTGGAGCCTGCACTACGTCCGGCTGCTGAGCCCGGCCTGGTACTTCGGCCCGTTCGAGCAGTATGCCGCCACCCTTACGGCCAGGTATCTGATCGAGACCGCCGCGACGCCGCAGTGAATGTGAGGGATCCCGCGCTCATCCGCGCAGTCATCCTCTTCCTGCCATTGGCCGTTGCCGTCGGGCTATGGCGGTGGCGGCAGCCAGACCGGCGTCTGGGCGCGGGCGCCTTCCTGGCTTCGGCTTGGATGCTCTCCGCCGGCCTGGCCATCCACCTCGTCGCCGTGCGCGCCGGCTTCTGGCATTACGATGCGCAGGGCGCGGTCTGGCTGGGCCTTCCGGTCGATATCTACCTTGGCTGGGCCGTGTTCTGGGGCGCCGTCCCAGTGCTGGCGTTTCGGCGGACTCACGTCGCGATCGTGGTGGCGGCCATGGCGCTGGCGGATCTCGTGCTGATGCCGGCGGCCTACCCCGTGGTGCAGCTCGGCCCCAACTGGCTGGCCGGAGAAGCGATCGCCCTGGTGATTGGCGCGCTCCCCGCCTACCTGCTGGGTCGCTGGACGGCCGAGGGCGTCCACCTCGCCTGGCGGACCATCTTGCAGAGCATCGCCTTCTCGGGCCTGGCTCTCGGGGTCCTGCCGGCCGTGATCCTGACCCGGACCGGAGGCTCGCTGCCAACCGTCGATAACAAATCCAGCGGGTACCTGGCTGTCGGCCTCCAGGTCGCGGCGTTGATCGCCATCCTAGGGCTGAGCGCCGTCCAGGAGTTTGTCCAGCGCGGCCGCGGCACGCCCTTTCCCTGGGATCCGCCCCAGCGCATCGTCACCACCGGACCGTATGCCTACCTGGCCAATCCCATGCAGGCGTCGATGACGCTCCTGGTGCTCGTCGTCGGGGCGATCGCCCAGAGCTGGTGGGTGGCCGCGGCGGCCATCGTGGCGGCCGTCTTCAGTGCCGGGCTGGCCGCCTGGCACGAGGAGGGCGAGCTCACGGAGCGCTTCGGGCCGGCATGGGATCGCTACCGGGCGCAGGTCAGGCCCTGGCTGCCGCGATGGCGACCAGCGGTCGTGTCCGGGGAGACCGCTCGCCTGTATTTCGCCGAGAGCTGCACGGCCTGCAGCGGCCTGGCCCGCTGGCTGCGCGCGCTGGAGCCACTCGGACTCGACCTGTTGCCTGCGGAAGGCCTCGAGCCCCAACCGCGGCGGCTCACCTACGTCGGGACCGACGGCGTCGTGGACAGCGGTGTGCGAGCCCTGGGTCGCGCGCTCGAACACGTCAACCTGGCGCTGGCCTTCATCGGATGGACCATCCGCCTGCCGGTGGTCGGCGAGTTCGTCCAACTGCTGACGGACGCCGTGGGCGGCGGCCCGCGCGAGCTAAGCCGGCAAGCCAGCGCCTGAGCGCGTGGGTCCCGCCGCTAGAATGGGGCCCCATTTGGGTGAAGGAGGATATCGTGGCTGACAAGGTCGTCCACTTCGAGCTCCCTGCCGACAATCTCGAGCGGGCCCAGAACTTCTATCGCAACGCGTTTGACTGGTCGATCAACACCGTTCCCGGGATGGGCTACACCCTCGTCCAGACGACTCCCTCGGGCATGGACGGGAGTCCTACCGAGCCCGGAGCCATCAACGGCGGCATGCTGGCACGCCAGGCGCCAATCAAGAATCCGGTGATCACGCTCGAGGTGGCCAGCATCGACGCCTCCCTCGAACAGATCGAAAAGCTCGGCGGACTGGTGGTGCGCGACAAGCAACCCGTGGGCGAGATGGGATTTGCCGCCTATTTCTCGGATAGCGAGGGCAACGTCTTAGGTCTCTGGCAAACTGCCTGACCGGTTTCAGTCGCCCATACTGGTCTCGGAGGAATTGCCATGAGCGAAAAAGTTGACGTGGTCGTCATCGGCATGGGGCCGGGGGGCGAAGACGCGGCGGGCAAGCTGGCCGAAGCCGGCCTCAATGTGGTGGGGATCGAGAAGGAACTGGTAGGGGGCGAGTGTCCGTATTGGGGGTGCATCCCCAGCAAGATGATGATCCGGGCGGCGGACCTTCTGGCCGAAGCCCGCCGTATCCCTGGCTTCGCAGGCTCGTCGACCGTCACCCCCGATTGGGGCCCGGTCGCGAAGCGAGTCCGGGAAGCGACCGACAACTGGACCGACAAGGTGGCGGTCGATCGGTTCGAGGGCAAGGGCGGGCATTTCGTGCGCGGCGTGGGCCGCATCACCGGGCCGTCGACCGTATCGGTCGACGGCCGGACCTTCGAGGCCGGACGGGCGGTGGTGATTGCCACCGGCAGCGCCCCGGCGACGCCGCCGATCCCGGGTCTGGCCGGCGTCCCCTACTGGACCAATCGGCAAGCCATCGAAGTGGAGAAGCTGCCGCGCTCATTGATCGTGCTCGGCGGTGGCGCCATCGGACTCGAGCTGGCCCAGGTCTTCGCCCGCTTCGGGGTCGCCGTCACCGTGGTCGAAGCCGCGGCGCGCCTGCTGGCCATGGAGGAGCCCGAAGCGAGTGAGGTGGTCAACACCGTCTTCAAGCGGGAAGGGATCACGGTTTGCGCCGGGGCCGCCGTGGAGTCAGTGGAACGGCAGGGCAGCCAGGTCGTGGTCGTCCTCAAGAGAGGCAAGCGCGCGGCCGCGGACCAGCTGCTGGTGGCCACCGGCCGGCAGTCCAACCTGAAAGCGATCGGTGTCGACGCCCTGGGCCTCGACACCGCGCAGCGGTTCGTCCCGGTGGACGATCACCTGCGGGTGAAGGAAAAGGTCTGGGCTATTGGCGACGTGACCGGCAAGGGCAACTTCACCCATGTGGCGACCTACCAGTCCGACATCGCGGTCAAGGACATCCTGGGGATCCCCTTTGAAGGCGCCAACTATCAAGCGCTCCCGCGCGTCACCTTCACCGATCCGGAAGTGGGCGGCATCGGACTCACCGAGGCGGCGGCCCGGCAGCAGGGCATTCGGGTGGAGACCGGCATCCAGCAAAACGCAGCCATTACTCGCGGGTGG